>CAYJMU010000125.1:0-1517 GCA_964371605.1 uncultured Lachnospiraceae bacterium | reverse complement strand
ATTTTTCATACTTTGCATTTTTTCGCTTTCTTCCTTTTTCTCTTTTATTTTACCTTTTCTCTTCATTTTCTTCTGCCCAGCTGAGGTATGCTTTTTCTATACTTCTAGGAGGATGAAAAAAATGAAAATTAGTTATAGAAATTATGATGACACACTTTATATTTTATTATACGGAGAATTAGACGAACATAAATCGCATAGCATTCGCGAAAAATTAGATGATTTATTAGATAGAGAAAAATACCGAAAAGTGATATTTGACCTTATGAACCTATCCTTTATGGACTCCACCGGCATAGGCCTACTCATTGGAAGGTACAAAAAACTGAGAAATGAGCATGTTCCTATTTATTTATGCAACCCAAACCATCACATAAACAAAATATTAGAAATGACAGGCATATATGACATTATGCCTAAAATATAGGAGAATATTATGAAGAAAAACAAAATGAAATTAAGAGTAAATACAAATGGCGAAAATGAAAATTTCGTGAGAAACACTATAAGCGCGTTTGCCCTAAGTTTGAACCCTACTGTAGATGAAATCACAGACATCAAAACTGCGGTGAGTGAAGCTATAACTAACGCCATAGTACACGCCTATCCTGAAAAAAGCAATGATGAAAAGATTTTAAATATTCACAGCGATTCTAAAGAATTTGAAAATGAAAATATTATAGATATATATGCTGAAACTTTTGACAATACTCTTATAGTGAAAATAACAGATTACGGCATTTCTATAGATGATATAGAAAAAGCCAAATCTCCCTTTTTCACCACTAAAGGAGAGGATGAAAGATCAGGCATGGGATTCACAGTCATGGAAAGCTTTATGGACGAAATAATCGTTAATAGAGGAGAAAATGGCAGCGGACTAGTGGTTTATATGAAAAAAATGATCGGAGAAGAGAAAAAAGCTGAAATGGAGGGGTAAAATGGACAGGCATACAAGAATCCTAGAATTACTAAAGCTCGCCAAAAATGGGGATCAAAAAGCAAAAAATGATTTAATCATAGAAAACAGTCCCCTAATCAAAAGCGTGATAAAGTATTACCAAAGAAAAGGCGTGGACTACGATGATTTATTCCAACTAGGCGCGGTAGGATTTATAAAAGCTATAAAAAACTTTGACTTTTCCTTAAACATAAAATTTTCCACTTATGCCGTACCTATGATAGCCGGAGAAGTGAAAAGATTTATGAGAGATGACGGCTCTATCAAAGTGAGCAGAACGCTAAAAACGCTATACTACGAGATAAACAAAGCGACAGAAAGATTAAAAGCTAAAAACATATATAGCCCTACTATTTCAGAACTTGCCACCGAACTAAATGTAGAGGAAGACCAGATTTTGATGGCAATAGATAGCAACAAAAGCCCTATCAGCCTCAGTGAGCAATACAATGACGGAAGCAGCAGCGATCGCACATTAGAAGAAAGCATTGGGGAAGAAAAGCCGGTAGATGTAAATGACAAATTGTTTGCTAAAGAGATTTTAGAAAGCTTAGCG
>CAYJMU010000124.1:0-1532 GCA_964371605.1 uncultured Lachnospiraceae bacterium | reverse complement strand
GCGTTTTCATATTCTTTAATTAATGTCACCTTTTCTGAATATAGTGTTTGGTATTCAGCTGCTAAATCTGCTTATTCTGATAAGCTTAAGCTCATACTCTCCATCTTTTCATTTAAAGATTTCTTAGTATCAGCGAATTCATCATCTACTTTCTTTTGAAGAACTTTCATAGTTTTAGTGTTATAACTATTAAATTCACCGATGATAGAAGTTTGAAGATATAATTTACCTTTTTCTATTTCTTCTTTTCTTTCGTCTATTTCTTTAATGAATTTTGCTAAATCTTCTTCATATTTTTTAGTAAATTCGATTACTTCATTTTCTAAGATTTGTTGCTTTCTAGTTTCATCTGCTTGTTGTTTTCTTAAGTCGTTAGCAATGATTTTATTATTTACTGTAGCTAACTTATCTTTTAATCTTTCAAGCTCATCTCTAATATCTCTAAGTTTTCTTTGAGATACTTTGATTTCATCTTCATGATTTTTTTCTAGTTTTTCTTTTTCGATATTAATGTTTTCTATTTCTAGTAATAATCTCTTTCTGTTTCCTAAATAGTATTCACTTTCTTTTATAGATCTTTCTAGAACTATAGAGCCGTCTAAGCCTACGCTAGTGAAGTCGTATTCTTCATGCTCTACCGCACTTTCTTTAGCTTTAATTAGCATTTCTTCTTCATATAAAGCTCTTTGTTCTAAGTATTCTTGAAGTGCTGGTATTCCATTTAGAATTTCTTTTTTAGTAAATAAAATTTCATAATCAACGAAAGCCGGCATATCAATCACCGCTCTATCTAGCGTGCGTTCTAATGCGTCGAAATTTACTAATAATGTATTAGTAGAATCATTGACCTTAGCTTTAAGTATAACTAAGAATAATGTGCCTATGAATATCATTATGCCTGGAACTACAAGAGTAGTTAAAAAGTATGTGTTTATAGATAAGAATGATATGCTGCTATCTCCAGCTGCACCTAGATATAATAAGAATATTAAAAGCGCTGAGATAAAAGTAGCAGTTTTAGTAGCAAAAGAAATATTAGCTAGAGAGCTAACCTTAGCCGGTCTATCCACGCAGTTAAGCGTATTAATAAAATCGCTAGGTTTTTTATCTCTGTTTAGCATATATTTTTGCCATTGGTATCTTAATTTAACTGGGACTCTTTTCATAAGTCTATTAAATTCTACTAGATTCTCACTCGTGATATGAGGATGATCTATTAGATAATTAATAATTAAATTAGTACTTCTAGCTAAACGCACTTCATATGATAACATAATTCTAAGCGTTCCAGCTCCGACGATCAATAACATTACTAGTAGTCCTACCAAGATCAAATTATCTCCGCCTATATTTTTTCCAAGTGTTTCGAAAAAATTTATCACAGGGTCTAAGATAGTCACCCCTAAATTCAGTAAATTCATTTTATTACTCCTTAAATTTTCGTATAAAATATTATAGGAAATTTTACCCTATTTGTCAAACAGATATTGCATTATTTAGAAAAAAACTATAAATAATCTTTTGGAATGAGT
>CAYJMU010000123.1:0-1551 GCA_964371605.1 uncultured Lachnospiraceae bacterium | reverse complement strand
TCACTGTCATTATTCTTATTAAGATATATCAAATCATAAACCCAAGTAAGCCCTTTTAGTGGAGTCATGGTGCCGAATATATCCCCGCATCTATCCACCACTCTCATCTTACACTCTAGATAAATATCTTCTGGCGGCTCTTCATCGAACCATACGAAATCTAAACTGGCACCTTGAAATTTTTCTCTGCCTTGATCACAACTTTTAAAACCGATTTTGCTAGTTCCGCCATTCTTATGTTTGATTAGGATGTAATCTATAATGCCGTTAGCCATATTATCTTTTCTGCCGCTAAGCATTATCACATCTATTATCCATTCGCTTTTTATGTAAGATAGAAATTTTTGCTGAGCTACATCTCTTTGGACTTGCTGGCTTAAACTTACAATCCAACCATTTACAGCATTATCACACTTTCTTACAGGATGATTTCCTCTAGCAAAATAAACAGCTTCCACCGCCCCGCACTCTGTTTTTCCTGTTCGATTTCCTCCGAATACCCACCTGTTTTTTTTTAGTGAATGATGAAAAGCTAATTGCTTAGCGTGAACCTTCTCTCCTACATTATAATAATCTATCTTATTATTAGCGCGCCTTTCTTTTAGCACTTTATCTATTTCCCTAATTTGAGCAATAATTTTTTTTTCTATCATAAAATCTCCAGATTGTATATTAAAAATTAGTTTTTTGGCATAAAATAATATAATGAAAAAATTTATATCTATATCATTTATTTTGCTTTTAGTTTTCGCCATATCTATGTTTCTTTCTAATGCGGAAAGTGTTTTTCCCGCTAGTGCTACTACAGAAATAAGATATGCTAGAATAATTAATTCTAATTAAGGTTTTTATGAAGTCCCTAGTGATATAACTAAGCCACCATTATTTATTTTACCTGAAACATATTTCGTTTTAGTTTTAGAAGACTATAATGACACCTTTATAAAAGTGAAATATTTAGACCTCGAAGGTTATGCTAAAAAAACAGATCTAATAGGAGTGGAAGAAAATCCCAATCCTGCATTTTTAGAAAACATAACATTTAGTATAAAAAAAGATAATACGCCGCTTATGAGTGAGCCACTCACATCTAGCACTGTAAAACAAAATCTAACTGATAAATCTTTGACTTTTCAATACATCGGGAAAATTACTGGTGACACGCCAGAAGGAAGTATCGGAAATGTATGGTATTATACTAAAGTGTCTATAGATGGTAATGATATATATGGATACATTCACGATTCATATACTGAAAACATCACCCCTTATTCATCTAATGAAATCATAGTGACAGAAATAAGTCTAATCATCATAATCGGCGAACAATCATTAACATATTTAGATTTAACCCTAGATAATATAATCATATTACTTTTAACTCTTCCAGCATTAGTGACAATATTATATCTCGCATTTTCATCTAGAAAGAAAAACCTAAAATGAAATGTAATTTTCTTTAGGCATATTTCTAAACTCGCTCATGGCTATTTTAATAAGAGATGAATTACTAGTTAATTCATCTCTTTCACTAATCGCCCCACCTTTACT
>CAYJMU010000122.1:688-1552 GCA_964371605.1 uncultured Lachnospiraceae bacterium | reverse complement strand
AGTTTATGATCTAAATGCTATTACTGATGAAAACATTACATTCTTAGAAAAATTAGAAAACTCTAAACTATTTGATGGAATAGGGGTGATGGTTATGCTAGACGCGTTCGATAGTTATGATGTTTCTACAGGGTCTACTGATCCAGAATTGACAGCTATACTAGAAGGCGTGAAAGAGAACGTAAGAGATTTAATAGTAGCAGAAGATTTCTCTACTGCTATAAATGAAATCAAATCACTAAATTCAGGCATATTAGACTCATTTAAAGTGAATATCGACACTAGCAATAGCGTGGCTGGCGATGAAGCTATTAGAAATATCGGCGCTTCACTAGACACAGTTAAGGATCTTAATATCATAGGCGATGCTGACAAAGATATAGCGGCATATGCGCTAGATGAAATGATAGCAGGTATTTCTGCTATAAATGATAGCGGAAACGCTTTAGTTATAGAAAAGAAAGCTGAAGTTATAGCTAGCATAGAAAATGCTAAAACTGGAATATTAGCTAATGCTGATAATGATTACACTACAGTGTTTAATAATGTTTTAACAGAGTTAGATTCGATTTATACTGAGCTTGACGCTAACGGTATACCTTACTAAGAAAAAAAAGAACTATTTAAAATAGTTCTTTTTTTTTTATCTTTCAAAACTTTCTTCTTCAGTTAAATCTTTTTCAGTTCTCTTTTCGTCAGAAAATGAAGCTAGATAATCAGTGCTAGTTTTAAGTCTAGGGTGAGTAAATTCTATATTTTCTCTAAAGTAATTAGCATACTCAGTAAATGAGAATTTACCATCTATAGATTGACTGTTTTTTAAATATTCTTTAAGGTTATGGTGATTTATATTAGCAATTTTTT
>CAYJMU010000122.1:0-678 GCA_964371605.1 uncultured Lachnospiraceae bacterium | reverse complement strand
TTACTGGCTAGGACAAATCAAAGAAAAGTCATTATGATAAAAATTAAAATGATTATCTGTTATTATAGAATGAGAAGGCAGAGCTCTAATTCTACCAAGCTCATCTATTTCTACCTTGTTTGGATGGCCAGCAGCAAATTCTTCTCCGTGACCACTATCTATTCTAAATAGTGGAAGAACGCCTTCTTTTTCTCCTTGAGCTACTAACATAAGTGAATAATTAGTTTCCTTTAAAATATAATTATCTAAATGATCAATTTTTTCATAATCTATATGTTCAGCGTCTATTTCATTAGTAGGTTTAAAACTCGCATTAATATATTCTTTAAGTAAATATTTTTCATTGTTAATAGTTGCTAGGAAATAGTTTATGCTCTCCATGCTTTCTTTGCCTTTTAAAATTTCACTACCAGAAGGTATTAATTTTTTAGGCGCGTTGATTAAATCGAAAACAAGATTATCCGAAATTTCAAAATTAAAATTTTGAAGGGATAGCGAATTTTTATTTTTTAAATAATCACTTATAAAGTTAGCAGTTTCAGTTAAATCATTTTTAGAATAACTTTCAGGCAGGCTGAGAGAAATGTTGCTATCTTTTCTGAAAATGTCTTGAGCGATTATGAAGTCGTTATTAATCTCTTTAAACTTATCTATGTGATCAGAGAAGGAGTTTATAAG
>CAYJMU010000121.1:0-1576 GCA_964371605.1 uncultured Lachnospiraceae bacterium | reverse complement strand
GCCAGGTGCTATTAATTATGAAATATTTATAAACGATGATTTAAAATTAAGCACAGGAAGCTTACAGGGCGAAATAGATATGTCAGCAGCTGACACATCTATAAATTTATATTTAAAAATCAAGCCAGTAGTTAGTGGTTCTGTAGGCATTAAGGAAGAAAATGACGCAGAATTATTGGTTAAAAACAGTAAGCTGTTGGCTGTCGAAAATATATATATAGAAAAAACAACTAGTTCATATACATTGTTATGGGATGCATCAGTTGGTGCAGCTAGTTATGATGTTTATATAAACGATGAATTAGTGGCTAATACTAAAGATTTATCATTAGATATAACTGGCTATTTAGAGGCAGATGAAGTATATGCGATAAATGTGATTGCTCGAAACAATGGCTATATGGGAGATAGAGCGGAAGAGGTGATGATAAACACTTCCACTGTAAGCTACTCTGGATACACAGATAAATATTATTTTGTAAATGGATTTTGGGAAGATTATTATATTACAGATATGAATGAATTAAATAATTTTTATTTATACGCAATCAATTCACTAAATAATGAAACTATGTTAGCAAAAATTTCTACTAATTTTGTATCAAATGATGAAGATATTAATATGAAAATTTCTCAAGCTATTCAAAATGATTATTTGGGTGGAACTATGAGTGTTAATGTAAAATACTCTTACCAAAAAACTATATTAGAAAGTTCACTTGTGTTTAATTGGACGCCGTCTAAGTCAGTGCCAAATCCAGCTTCAGTGATACAAAGTTCTGCTGATTATAATTATGATAATGCTACTAATAATAGGCCGAGCGATTATAATTTATTCGCTACCGATCTTAGCACTGTAAGTGTAGAGGTTAGTAATAGTGATTATTTGATGCATGTCTTATCAGCAGGTTATAAACCTGTATTTGATAATAGTGCTGCGGGAATAAAAATGAGTGAATTATATGAAGATATGAAAGTAATCTTAAGAAACATAAATGGTGACAATATGTCCGATCTTGAAAAAACTTTAAATATTTTCGAATGGGTGGTAGCTAATATCGATTATGACTATGAGGTGATTAGTGGGTCATATTCAGATGCTGGAAACTATTACTCTTACTATATGGAAGGAGCATTAGATTACGGGCTAGCTGTATGTGATGGACGATCTAAATTAGTTAGTTCACTACTAGGCATGGAAGGCATAGAAAATTATTATGTGACAGGAGATGCTGGCGGCGGAGCTCATGCGTGGAACAAAGTGTATCTTTCTGTATCAGGAAATCCTGAAAATGCGGCTTGGTATATTATAGATTCTACTTGGGGGGATAATAATAGTAAATTTGGAAACACTTATAGGGAATCTATTAATTACGATTATTTCTTAACTACTGATTATGAGCTCAGAAATTCACATGAATAAAAGAGTCGCAGTTCATTTAGTTATCCTGAAGCAAATACTGTATACACATACACGCCATTATAAAAAAGAAAAAAACGACTTTCAAGTCGTTTCTTTTTTTTTGCTATTAAGGTTTTTTTTATCTGCAAATTGTCTTATTTCCGATCATATAGA
>CAYJMU010000120.1:0-1600 GCA_964371605.1 uncultured Lachnospiraceae bacterium | reverse complement strand
AGATAATATTTCTATCGATCCTGGACTGAAAAACCCTTTGTCTGCTCACTGGTATGCTAAAGATGATGAGGGAAATATTTATGTAGTAGCAGAGCATTATGAAAGAGATAAAGATATCATTTATCATAGTGAAAGAATAAAGAGCATATCGAGTAGGCTAAACTGGAAGCGGGCGGCTAATGGAAATATAGAAGCTCTCATAGATAGTGCGGCTATGCAAAAAACATTGTCCAGCCAAAAAAGTGTGGTAGATTTATTTTTCGAATATGGAATATCAACTAATCCTAGAGTAAATAAAGATATGTTTAGCGGAATAGCTAAAGTGAAAGCGAAACTAAAAAATGCTAATGGAAACGCTAGCATTTTTATTTTTAGAAATTGTGAAAATTTGATTAGGGAAATGAAAACTTATGCTTGGGCGGATAGTGACAGGCCGGTTAAAAAAGATGACCACGCATTAGATGAGCTTAGATATTATGTGATGAGTATATCAGAAGGTATAAAAAAACGAGAAAAGAGCCGCATAGAACTAGACAAAGAGCGAGTGCTAGCCAGAATAAAAGGTAAAAAACAATATTTTTAGAAGGAGAAAAAATGAGCAAAGCTAAAGTAATTAAGAAAAAAACTATTGAGCCAACAGCGGAAAAAATTAATGAAATTTTAATTAAGAAAGCTAATGGCTACATTTCTAGTGAAATCATAGAGGAGTATCAAGTGGATGATGACAAAAGTATGAAATTAGTAAAACGAAAAGTGACTACTAAAGACATTCCTAGTGATATGAGTGCTATGAAACTATTATTTGAATTGAATAAAAATATAAAGTCAGATGACTATATAGATTTCAGTGATGAAGAATTAGAACTAGAAAAAAACAGACTAATAAAACTATTAAAAAATGAGGAGAAGAAAGTATGATTAATATTAAAGAAGACATAA
The DNA here is from genome assembly GCA_964371605.1 of uncultured Lachnospiraceae bacterium. Taxonomy (GTDB): domain Bacteria; phylum Bacillota; class Clostridia; order Christensenellales; family UBA1242; genus CAYJMU01. The sequence continues at coordinate 661 of CAYJMU010000120.1, read as the reverse complement.
AAGAACAAATAGTTGAGTTCGTAAAAAATGAATATGAAAGTAGAAAAGATAGGCGAAAGCATTATGAAAGACAATGGGAATTAAATATAAATTTCTTATTAGGAAATCAATATTGCGGCCTTACTAAATTCAATGAAATAGAAAATTATGATAGGAAGTTTAATTGGCAGCAGCGTGAAGTTTATAATCACATAAGCCCTATTATAGAAAAAAGGGTAAACAAGCTAGCAGAAATCAGAGCTAATCTTACAGTAGTGCCAGCATCAGATAAAGATTCAGATATGGAAATGGCTAAGTTCTCTAAAAAACTTATTAAAGCTATTTCACGTGATGTATCTCTTGATAATAAAATGCTCAGTGCTATTACTTGGAGTGAAATATGCGGAACTAGTTTCTTTAAAACAGTATGGGACAATAATTTAGGTGACGTGATAGCTCATTCAAGTGATGGTGAAAAAATTAGTAGTGGGGATGTATCGCTATCAGTATGTTCTCCCTTTGAGATTTTTGTAGACAATAATAGCGCAGATAATTTAGACGGAATAAATAGCCTAATACATACTAGAGTATTTACTGTCAGTCAGATAGCTGAAATATGGGGAAAGAAAATACAGCCAAAAAATGTGAAAGTGTTTAGTTTAGCTTCTGATATGAATTTAGG
>CAYJMU010000119.1:0-1625 GCA_964371605.1 uncultured Lachnospiraceae bacterium | reverse complement strand
TTTATAAACTATTTTCATATTTTCTTTTGTTAGTTCATCACATAATAATATTTCTTTTTCCATTTCTTTTCTCCTTTTTAGAAAAATATTGCTTCGTATTCATCGTTTTCTTCATCGTATATAATGTAATAATTTTCCATAATTCACCTACATCCTTATTCAGCCTCTTGTATTTGTGCGTGTTATATTTTTTTTATTCTCCTTATTTTTTTCTTAGAATGTGATTCTAATACTTTAAGATTACCTTCTTTTAATAAAATCGAAAGTATTGTTCCATAATGCTTTCTACGTTTTTTCCATTTTTTATAATTATGCCAATACCAAGGTCTACTAATAATTAAAGTCTTATATCTTGTTATTTCTTTTTGTAATTTTAAGTAATATTCAAAATCTATTTGATCCATTATGCTTTTCCTTTTTCTTTTTTTAAGTTCTTGGTACTAAATCATAGGTAATATGGTAATCTAAGTTTTTAGCGAATGTAATTTCGACTTCGCCAAAATCTAATTTACTATCATCGTCATTGTATATTGTAATGTTAAATTTTCCTGTTCCTAAAAATTTTACATCAAAAGCCTTAAATTCTTCTGATATAATAAAAGGTGAATAATTAGCGTTAAACAAACTAGTGCTACCATCTACATCAGAACTAGAAGTTAATGTTCCCTTAATAATAGCTGATGCATCTATTCCCTCTATTAAATCATCTTGTAAGCTTACATATATGCTGCCGACTTCATTTAATGTTGCTACAGGATTTACAGATATAGATAGTACTAAATCTGCTGTCTCAGTTAAGAATGAAAAACTGAACATTGAATTGTTTGGCTCTATGTTAAGCTCTCCGTTATTACTAGCAAAGATATATTTATCACTTAAAATTGAATATTCATAGGTTCCTATTTCAACTAACATTGAAACATATTCATCCACTTTATTATCAAATAAGAAAGTATATGTTAACCCTTCATCATTTCTTAAAATAATTTTAATAGGTGAAGAATTTAAATCTATGTTATTTTCAGTAGTAGTGACTTTTATAGCTGCACCTATTTTTCCTTTATTGTATTCATATTTGAAAATCAATTCGCTGTTTTCTCTTATAACAAAGCTTCCTGTATAACTTTCAAAGCTTAGATGCGGGCTTTTAATTAAATATGTATAGTTTCCGTCTGCTAGTGGCACAGTTTCATTTAAATCATCTATTTTGAAATTTTTAATATTACCATCTTCATCAGTTATTCTTAATGTTATAGGCTCTTGTTTTAATAATATCACTATGTTTCCATCAGGATCTCCTTCTAGCTTAACAGTTATATTATTTAAAAATTCAACTTTCATTTCACTTCCATTTTCATCTAATAAAATAGAAGGCGATTCATCCTCTACTCTGTCTAGATATTCATCTTTGTTAATATACATATTTACTCCACCATCGCCCTTATTCGAATAATATACATTTAAATAAAATTCATAATTATATGTCTTGTAATATTCTATAGGGTTAGTGTCTGTTTTAGGATATTTTGTTTTATCCGTATCTGGAAGTGGGTATACTGTTAACTTCGATGCATCTACTATAGTATTTGTAGAATTACTAGCTTTCATTGACAGGTAAATGTGAT
>CAYJMU010000118.1:0-1648 GCA_964371605.1 uncultured Lachnospiraceae bacterium | reverse complement strand
AGTTGCTTTTCATTTTAATATTTTTTAAATAACATTCCGCCGAGGGTGTTATTTTTTTTAGCAGGGAGAAGATCAGTGATGTAATCTTTTATAGCTGCTAATAATTTCACTAATGTTTCTCTAGTGTTTTTGATGATGGTAGTAAGTATATTTTTCACTTCTTCACTAATCTCGAGAGTGAGTAAGTCTTCTAGATAATTTATAATTTCCATTTCATTAGTTAGTGCATCTATGAGCTTTAGTATATAGTCCATAGCTCCCATCAGAATAGGGGACTCATCATTGCTTTCTTCAGCAAGCGTTTTCTTTAGGGTCAGATCTATAATTTTGCTCTTATCTTCGAAAGCTATCTTTAACTTTTCATGTCCGTAATTTATAGATGAATATATAGATCTGATTTTTTCATTCATCTTAGTATTTTTAGAAATATTAGTTAGTTTTCCGAGGTCATCTTCAGTTTTTTTAATCCTTTCGAAAATCTTAGTTAGTATTAGGAGCTTGCTTTTTTCTCCTACGCTTTTATTTTCTAAAGATGAAAATAGTGAGTTCATTTTTTCTATCACTTCTTCATCTATGCTTTTTTCATCGTCATATATTTTTGACATTTAAAAAATCACCTCCATTAAGTAGATAATATACTTATGAATAGGTGATTTTATTTTGTGATTACATTTGTTCTAAAGTTTCTATTACTAATAAGTTTAAACCGAATTTTATAGCATTATTAGTAGCTTCCACTAATTTTAATTTCACATATGAATTAGCAGGGCTATCATTTAAAATGCTTGTTTCGAAATAAAACTTGTTAAATAATTTACATATAGTCATAGTGTGCGCCGCTACTATACTAGGCTCTCTTTTGATATATGCTTCAGTAGCTATGTTTTTAAATCTATTAAGATATTTGATTAATTCATAGCTATGTTTATTTTCTCCTAAATCTTCATTGATTTCAAGGATAGAATTTTTTAATTTTTCATCAGATAGTATTTCTTTTCCTTTTCTTAGAAGGCTAGCCGTTCTAGCATATGTATACTGCATATATGGGCTGGTTTCGCCCTCGAAGTTTAGTGCTAGATCCATATTGAATACAGAATCTTTTATTCTTTCATTTCTAAGTGCTGAGAAATTTATCGCGCCGATTCCCACTTTTCTAGCTATATCTTCTCTGCTTTCTAGCTCTAGCGTTCTATTTTCTATGATAGAATCAGCTTTTTTTATAGCTTCAGCCGTGATATCTTTTAGTAGTGCTTGCTTTCCTTTTCTGCTACTTATTTCGCCTTCAGGCAGGCTAAGCAGTCCATAGTATACATGCTCTAGTTTATCTGCACAAGGTTCTTTCATCAGCTCTAAAACTTTAAAGAAACTAGCAAAGTGATGCTTTTGCTCTACAGCTGTCACATAAAAACTTTCATCATACTTATACTCTTGATATCTTTCCATAGCAGCCGTGATATCTCTAGTGGCGTATAAGCTAGTACCATCGCTTTTTTGGATTAAGCAAATCCCTAATTTATGATCTGTTAAATCTACCACTTTAGCGCCTTGACTTTCTTCAAGCAAATTCATTTTTTCTAATTTTTCTATAGTTGGTCCCATTTTGTCTGAGTAGAAACTTTCCCCTTTGAATGAATCGAACTTCACGCCG
>CAYJMU010000117.1:0-1661 GCA_964371605.1 uncultured Lachnospiraceae bacterium | reverse complement strand
AACCAAAAAGTTGTTTTTTTAGATAGAAAAATTTATCATCAAATTTCAAATCCGCACCATAATAACTAGCTGAATATACCATTAATGCACCAAGAAGCGCTAAAAAAATAGTGATAACTAATAGCTTTTTTCCGTCTGAAGAGTATACACTTTTTTTGAAATATTTATTCTTCATACTTACCTGCCTTGATAGCTATTAGCTTTTTAAAATGATCTCCTCGTTCTTCAAAACTTTTATAACTATCTAAACTAGAATATGCTGGACTGAACAAAATCACTTCATCTTTTGCCGAAATTTCGAAAGCTAAATCTATTACATCTTTTAAATCTTTTTCGGCGTATACCTCTCCTATATTACATCTATCACTTTCTTCTAAAAGCTGCTCGCGTATTTCTCCAGTCAAAATTATTCTTTTTACTGAATCTGGTAAATTTTTCAGAAAGTTAGTAGCAGACACTCCTTTATCTTTCCCGCCTAATATGAGGGTAATGTTTTTCATTGATAAACTTTTAATTGCTGAAGATGTGGCCTCAAATGTAGTGGACTTACTATCATTTATTACATCTATGCCACATATTTTTCCTACATATTCGAAGCGATGACTAAGCCCTGTAAATTTTTCCAGCGCCATCACAATGATTTTATTTTTTATATCATGAAGTTTCGCCACTAATACTGCGGCTAAAACGTTAGGAATATTATGCGCTCCGATTAAATGAATTTGACTTAAATTAGCTACTATATCTGTTTTATTTTTTTTAGTAGAAAATATTATATTATCATCTAATAGATATACTCCATTCACTACTTTTTTCTCGCTAAAAAAATATGTTTTATTTTTGCAATCTTTTTTAAAATCCATAACTAATTCATCATCAGCGTTTAAAATTACATTAGCCGAAGTTGACAGATTTTTAATAATATTTTTTTTAGCTGAAATATATTCTTCTAAGTAGTGATGACGATCTAAATGGTTCGGTGTGATGTTTAGAATTATAGCTGTGTTCGGTGCGTACTTATCTACGCTTTCTAATTGAAAACTGCTGCACTCTTCTATAAAAAATATATTTTTCTTATTTGCGCTATCTTTTAAACTATTATATTCATTGATAACACTAGTGATAGGCCTGCCTATATTCCCCACTAGTTCACATTCTTTACCTGCATATTTGAAAATACTATTTATAAGTGAAACGGTAGTGCTTTTCCCGTTAGAGCCGGTGAGCGCTATATGATTGGCTTTTTTAGTTAGTAAATATCCAAGCTCCATTTCACTTAGAATTTTCACGCCAAATAACTTCGCTACTTTCACCCACTCATTGAATATACTAACCCCTGGGCTCAATACTAAAAAGTCGAGATTTTTTATGAAAGTTTCATTTATCATTCTTTTATTAGACTTTAAATTATCATCGAAGATGAAAACATTAGCACCAAGCTCTTCTAGGCATTCTTTAGCAGATTTTCCTGAGCTAGCCAGTCCATATATCAAGATATTTTTTTTATAAAAGATATTTTTCATAAGCTCCTATATAGTGATAACTTAAATTAGAGCTTCTAAGAAAACAGAAAATGCTCCTATTATCAATGTTATAACTATATATATGGTGACTATTTTAGTTTCATTCATAGATTTTTTCTCTAAATGGTGATGAAATGG
>CAYJMU010000116.1:0-1766 GCA_964371605.1 uncultured Lachnospiraceae bacterium | reverse complement strand
CATTATGAAATGTATATATTGTGGACACTCAGATAGCAAGGTTTTAGATAGTAGAGATACTATGGACGCTATGAGTATTAGAAGAAGAAGAGAATGCCTGAATTGTAAAAAAAGATGGACTACATATGAAACTATAGAAACAGTTCCTATGATGGTGATCAAGAAAAATGGAGCTAGGCAGCCATATGATAGAACTAAGATAAAAAGAGGACTTATCAAGTCTACTGAGAAAAGGCCTGTCACCCTTCATCAATTAGATCAGGTGATATTAGATGTAGAGCGCGAGCTAGTTAAAAATCTTAGTGGAGAAATAACTAGCACTGAGATAGGAAATTTAGTGATAAGAAAGATAAAAGAAATAGATGAAATCAGCTATATTAGATTCGCGGCGATATATAAAGAGTTCGCGACTATAGAAGAGTTTAGTAATTTTCTATTAGATGAACTGAAAAACAGATAATTTACTTTCTAATAATACATAATCTGAGTTAAATTTACATAATTTAGTTATATGAATGAAGTATGTATAAATGATGCTGAAATTTCAGCAGGCGATTTAGTGATGGTAAAAGATGTGGATTCGCCTTTTCTTCTTAGAGAGAGAAGTGAAAAATTATCAAAGCTGAAAGGAGAGTTAGTAAATATATTACTGAAAGGTGGTCGCAGTAAATTAGTGGTGATAGAATATAATTTAAACATATTATATATATCAAAAAATGAGGGGAATAGAATAAAAGTCGAAAAGATATTTTGAGGAATTAAACTTGATATTGATTATATAGTGTGGTAAAATACTAAGTGGAGTAATAGACAATAAAATGGCTAAAATTATTAATGTGCTAGGTAGTAGCGTAGGTGAGGAAATAGGCGTAAAAGTAGGCGATGATCTTATCGGGATCAATGGCGAACCTTTGGCGGATATTTTACAATACAATTACTACGACAAGCTTAATAAACTACTCCTAAATATTAAAACGAAAGACGGCAATTATATTTTTTATAAAATAGATAAATCAGATGATGAATATCTAGGATTGGAGTTCGAGGATAATTTAGCGTTCGACCCTATAATAAATAGCAACCCATCACCTGTATTTTTTGTGAACAGTCTTCCAGAAAAACTAAAAAGGAAGATGTATATCTACTTCGATGATTGGAGAGAGAGCGTTCTAAATGAAAAATATACCACTTTAGCATCATTAGATAAAAAGGACTTTCGAAGAATACTAAAAGAAACGCCCATGCCTTTTTTTATAGATATATTTACATCTAATGAAAAAGTCAGGCGAAAAATATTCGGGAAAGATATTTCTCTTAAAATGATGCATGTGTTAAAAGAATTTGCAGCTAAAAAAATCAAAATGTTCGGCAGGATAATTTTAACTCCGGGCGTGAATGATGGTGATCAATTGCTGAAAACGCTTAAAAAAACAGTAAAGCTTTATCCTTATCTTAGAAACATTGCAGTAATTCCGCTGATGATAAGTAAAGAGAATGAAAATGATACATATAAAAGAGTAGATAAAGTGGTGGCGACTAAGACTATAGATATAGTAAACAAGTTTAATAAAGACTTTAGCTCCAAGAATGGTGAAAACTTCGTATATATAGCTGATGAATTTTATCGGTTAGCTAAGCGTATCACGCCTGGGAAAGAATATTATGATGAACTAGATTATCTAGATATGGGAATAGGTGTAGTGAGTAAACTTAGAAAGGAAGCTTATGATTATATCAAAACGCTCCCTGACAAGCCAGGGCTCATA
>CAYJMU010000115.1:1067-1866 GCA_964371605.1 uncultured Lachnospiraceae bacterium | reverse complement strand
TAGTATTAGGCATAGCTGTTTGCATAGTATTGTTATGAGCAAAATATGTCGAATTATCGTTCAATATATATACTTTTAGCATATTTATCTCTCAGTTCTTATTTTTATTGATTTTTCATACATTTACTATATGCGGAGGAAGAAAGATGGGAATCGATATTATTTTCAAAATAGCAAGTGTAGGGATTCTAACTAGCATAATCAACCAAATACTTAAATTCAGTGGAAAGGATGAGATAGCTACTTTGACTACGCTAGCTGGCGTTATAGTAGTGCTACTAATGGTAGTGGATATGATTAATGAACTTTTTGTTAGCGTGAAAAATTTATTCTTTTTATAGAGGGGTTATGGAAATATTTAAAATTATTAGTATAGCTCTTCTCACCACTATTACTACTATTTTACTTAAGCAGGTAAAACCTGAACTAGCTATCTTTTCTACAGTGGCAGGATCAGTTATATTATTTTTAATGATAATAGATTCTCTAGAAGAGGTGCTAAAAGTATTTACCGGTATAGTCGAGAAAAGCAATGTGGATGTAGGAATGTTCTCCACGCTACTGAAAATAGTAGGTGTAGGGTATATAACTGAGTTCGGCGCTAACATATGTGTTGATGCAGGAAATAGTAGTATGGCAGACAAAATTTTTTTCGCAGGAAAGTTAACAATCATAGTTTTAAGTTTTCCCATAATCAATAGTTTATTAGAAATAATATCTAAATTATTAGCTTAATAGGGAGAAGTGTATGAAGAAAATTATGATAAGTTTTTTAATAGTTTTAGTTTTTCTAGTATCA
>CAYJMU010000115.1:0-1057 GCA_964371605.1 uncultured Lachnospiraceae bacterium | reverse complement strand
CTAATCATTTTTCATTTATGAATTTTACTACTGGAAATATAAATAATGAAGTAAGTACAGGGCTGATTTTTTCAGAAGTGAAATATGATAATAGCGATGAAGAATCCCTTCTAACTTCTGTTTATGAGCAGCTAGAAGGGTTAGATATTAGTGAGATGGAAGGGCTGCTAGATGAACTAAATGAAGATCAGCTAAGTGTTTTCGGTGATGATAGTATAGGCGATAAAATCAAAGCGCTTATTACTGGAAATTATGAAACTGATTATCCTTCAGAGATAGCAAATATTCTGAATTTGATTTTTAGTGGCATTTTATCAGTGCTGCCATTTCTAGCAGCTATCATAGCGGTAGCTGTTATAAGCAGTCTGGTGAACAAGATCGCACCCAATAGCAATAAAAAGTCATTAAATGATATAGTGCATTTCGTCTGCTATGGCGTGATAATTTTATTAGTGTCTGGTGTAGTTTTAGAATTAATATCTACCACTAAACAAACGTTACTATTTATTCAAAATCAAATGAATATTACCTTTCCCTTACTATTAACTATGATGAGCGCCCTCGGAAATATAGTGACTGTGTCCTCTTATCAGCCACTGCTAGCTATACTTTCTAGTTTAGTTATGAATGTATTTATTAATGTAGTATTACCGATTTTCATAATTAGTATGGTTTTCAGTATAATCGGAAACATTAGCACTAATATGAAACTTAACAAGTTCGCAAGCTTTTTCAAAAGTTTATATAAGTGGTTGATTTCGCTAATTGTTATGCTCTTTAGCTCTATTCTTCTCATAAAAGGAATATCGGCAGCTACTTTTGATGGACTAAGCATTAGGACTGCTAAGTTCGCGATTAAAAGCTATATTCCGCTATTAGGGGGATTCATCGCAGATGGATTTAATATGATTATGGCTAGTAGCATACTCATCAAAAATAGCATTGGCGCAGTATCGTTAATAGTTTTAGGGGTGAGTATTTTAGTTCCTATATTACAAATAGCAGTCTTCAAATTAGGCCTAAGTTTAGTCGCTAGCATCGTAGAGCCTATAGCTGA
>CAYJMU010000114.1:1619-1868 GCA_964371605.1 uncultured Lachnospiraceae bacterium | reverse complement strand
CGATAGAAAGAGCAGGGGCATACGCATATAACACTAATATATTATCTCGCGAGCAGCTTCAAAATTCAGAATCATATTTAGATTTTGACTTCACTTACACATGGATAATTGATGAATCTTCTTCAGCTATGAATGATGGATTTATGCTGATTAGAAAAGCGGGAAATAGTATAGTTAATTTAACTATAACAGAGCCTGAATATGGACAGCTTAATCCATTCAATGATACTGTGGTGGAATTTAACAAAA
>CAYJMU010000114.1:0-1569 GCA_964371605.1 uncultured Lachnospiraceae bacterium | reverse complement strand
TTATGTTTCAGTAAGAAGTGATGTGGGTGCGCAGTTAACTAACTTAGCTGTAGGTGAAAATATCTCTAGCTTAAATGATGTTAGTGCTCAGCAGCTACTTCTCATAAATGAAACTAATGAATATTTAATCTCTAATCTTAGAAATGAATATGTAGTGGTGGCTACATTTGATAGAACGCCATTTGATCTAGAAGTGATTACTACTGGAAATGGCAGCGTGAATTATAATGGAGTGGTGACAGTTTATTATGAAGATGAAATAGCATTCAATATTTCTCCTGATAGTTATCACCACATAAGCGACATATTGATTAATGGTGAAAGTGTAAGCGTGCTAGACTTTAAGCAAGCATCAGCGAGCGGCGTTTTCATATTGAAAAATGTTTTATCAGATGTTGTGATAGAATTTATATTTGAGATAGATACTTATGAAATATCATTTGACCTAAATTTAGGTGGATATGGTGAAATATTAGTAGACGGTAGTGCTATCGAAGGTGGCATATTAGAAGGAACTACTACTATATTTAATGTAGATCACGGATCTAATGTAGAAATTAATATTTTCGGGATTAACAATGACGAGATGAAAAACTATATTTCATCTAAGACTAAAAATAGCTTAGAGATGATATCTGGTAAAGATACATTCACCGTTAGTGATAGTATAGTTAGTGCTAGTGAAGATATTAGCTATATAGTTAGATATGCAGTGACTACTTTCAAGGTAGTGATAGAATCTAGAGGCAACGGTTCGATAGTGGGCGGTGAAGGCGAGAGAACTATTAATTATGGTTCTGATTTAAGTATAGTAGCATCTCCTGATGAAGGATATTATGTAGAAAGCATTGCTTATGTAGATGAGGGTGGAAGTTTAACATATATTTCAGAAGAAGAGCTTAACTCTATGGTAAACAATACTTATACTATTGATAGCGTGAAGAGTGATTTAAGAATCAGATTCACATTCGCAGCTATTACTAGCTCAGTAGAGATCAAGGTGAAAGGGGCAGGTAATGTTTCTCCACTTGGTAGCGAAGTGCTAGATGACAATGACCCTGATTATAAAACATATAATCTAAGCGGAAAATTAGGTCAAGAAGTGAATTTCACTTTCGAGGCATATCCAGGAAATGAGATAGAGTCTATTGTTTTAGACGGGAATACTATCACTGGTGATAATTTATCACTTGTTTTAGAAAATCCTAAGCATACTTTAATTGTAAGCTTTAAGCCAATCATTTGGACTATAAATGCGCATTTAGATGTGCACGAAAGAGTGGTGGCTAGCATTGATAAAAACGATACTGAATCAGTAGCAGAAGGCGATAGTATAACTTACAGATTAGCTCTAATATCAGAAAATGCTTACTTATACAGCATAGAAGTGGACAATGGCATAGATCGCATAGTTTATACTAAAGAGATGCTAATAGACGCTTTAGTAAATGGTATTACATTTGAAGATGTTAGAACTAATATTGATTTATATATCACTATCATGCCTACTACTTTGCTTGTTTCAGTAAGTGGTGGTAATGACGGTATGTTTACTACTAGTGAAAATAT
>CAYJMU010000113.1:0-1991 GCA_964371605.1 uncultured Lachnospiraceae bacterium | reverse complement strand
AAATTAGAAAATCCTAAACCCATCAAAATACTAGCTTGAAAATTGATTTGTTTAATGTTTTATTTTTTAATTCTTAATTGAATTAACAAGGACATCATATAAATTCGTTTTTACACTTAACTATTCAGTTTTCAAAGTACATTGTCATCTGCATTACTGCTGGTGACTCTATAAGAATACCATAACTGAAAGTGATTGTCAACACTTTTTTTCAACTTTTTTTATTTTTTTCTAAAATAATTTAAACCTTACGATTTTTCGTTGATTTCAGTGCTTTCCTACCTCTTTTTTTAAAAGCATTCTTACTTTTAACACCCCTTCTTCCCCCTTTTGAAAATGGTGAAAATTTGGTGTATATAGATAATACATTATTCCGCGAAAGATTGCAAGTCTTTTTTTATTTTTTTTGAATTATTTTTTTATTCTTACCTATTATATATATAAATAGCTTATAAATTGTATTTTTCCTAATCAGCTATTTACAAATCATCTATTTAATGGTATACTTATAATAATTAACTAACAAAGGAGGCAATAATGGACTTAGTTGGTTTTATTGATGATGTTAAAAATAAAATTGTAGCCGAAAAAGATGAAAAAGCCCCTACTATTATAATAGATGAAAATATGGCAAAACGTGCATATGATTATATTTTAAAAGAAAGCGTAAATAATGATAGCGAGGCGCTTATGCTATTTGCATCAGGAAACTTATTAAACGCTTATGTGAAAGACAAAAATGCTGCACCAGAATTTAGAAAAAATTATTATTTCAAAAGCGTTCTGGCTAAACATATATATAATCTAGCAATCCGCCCTATAAAAAATGTATCTGTAGCAAATAATGCTAGAGCCAACTGCACATATGCAAGTGTGGGCAGTTTACAATTTAGTTTTCATTCATTGTTTGATTACAAAAAGCTGAAAGAAAAAGATGATAAAACTTTACAAACTGTGACTTGGGAAGGAATAAGACTTCAACCTCATGCTGGCTTTATATTTAATGAAACTGAAAAATATTTATCCAGCCTAAAAGAAAAAAAGCCTAGTTAGTGAAAAAATGAATTTAGAAAGATAAAAAAGGAGATAATTATGAAATTAAATGAACTATTTGAAGAAATGAAAAATAACTTTAAGGTGAATCTATTAGACGATAACAAAACTATATTTATAGACCTACCTTTCGACTTATATGAAACGGAAATCAAAGCTCCACTTTATGTGATGGAGGGAAAAGATGATAAGGTAATATTTACTGACTTCGGAAGAGTGTTAGAATATATAGAAGAAGAATATGATATAGATGAAAATTTTCTAGACACTAAACTGAAAGCTTTGGTGAATAGATTTGGATTCTCAGTAGTAGAAGATAATATAGAGTTTGAATTCCCTGCTGAATTTTTTGCAGATGGCTTAAATGAATTTTTATATATTTTGAATCACACGGTAAATACTCTAAAGCCGAAAGAATAAGTCTTTCGGCTTTATTCTTTTAATTTGGGGTATTTACAAATCCCCCATTTTGTAGTATAATAACTATAACAAAATTCGACAAAAAAAGGATGGTAGATATCATGGCGAGAAACTTTACAAAAACAACTACTAAAAAACATAAAGAGCGTGAAGACATAAAAAGAAGTAGTGAAAAACGTAATGACGGCAAAAAAGTAAGAAATATTTATTATGAAACTAAAAAAATAATGGAAAATAATAATATCACATCTATAAAGCTGAATTTTTCTAAATACATGCTAAACAATGCTTCAACTTTTGATTTTGAAAAAATTGCTAAGTCAGAAATAGCTGATAATAGTGCAGCTAGAGATTTTGCTAAAAATTTCTTAAGAAATAAAGTATCATTTAGCTACAATAAAAAAGCGGCATCTTTTCATAAAATACCAGTTAACACTTTAGCCAATATAATTCAAAGCATGGCGGCGTCACCATTAATATTAGATGAATTAGCAAAAAGAAGCGACCAAACTAAAATT
>CAYJMU010000112.1:0-2048 GCA_964371605.1 uncultured Lachnospiraceae bacterium | reverse complement strand
CTTGGCTTCTTAAGATAGCAAGTCTTTCATCAGTAGGTCTGCCTAACTTTTTAATTTTTGCCATATTTCCTCCTATATTATTACTCGTTGCTGCCTTTTAAGCCTAAGCCCATAGCTTCGAGTTTACTTATAACTTCTTCTAAAGATTTCACGCCTAAATTTCTAACCTTTAACATATCATCTTTAGAGCGTTTAGTTAAATCTTCTACTTTGTTAATATTTGCTCTTTTTAAGCAATTATATGAACGGATAGTTAAGTCCATATCTTCTATGCTAGTTTCTAGAATTTGAGTTTTAGATTCATCTACCTTAGCTGCCAGTAGATTCATAGAACTCATACCTTCTATAAGTGAAACGAATAACATAGTGTGATCTTGGATTAATTTAGCTGCTAGACTAACCACTTCTTTAGCAGAAGTAGTGCCATTGGTTTCCACTTCAACAGTCAACTTATCATAATCCATGCTTTGACCTTTACGCGCAGTTTCTACTGAGTAGTTCACTTTTTTCACAGGTGAATAAAGTGAGTCTACAGCTATCCAACCAGCGGTATCGAAAAGTTCTTTGTTCATGCTAGCATTCACATAGCCTCTTCCACAACCTACTTGTATTTCCATTTCGAAAGACTTTCCTTCGTTAAGAGTACAAATATATTGGTCTTTATTCATAACAGAAACTAAATCAGTTTCTATGATGTCACCAGCAGTCACTACACCAGCTTCGTTTTTAACTATTTTAACTATTCTGCTAAATTCTGTATCTATTTCAGCAGTTTTAAATGCTATTTCTTTTACATTTAAAATTATTTCTACTACATCTTCGATTACGCCATCAATGTTAGTGAATTCATGTTCAACTGTAGGAATTCTAATTCCAACTGCTGCAGAACCAGCTAAAGAACCTAAAAGAGTTCTTCTAATAGCGTTCCCTATCGTTTGCCCGAATCCTCTATCTAATGGTTCTACTACGAATTTCGCTACAGCACCATCATGAGATTCTTCTAGACTTAAATTTGGTTTTTCGATTTCTATCATAAAAATATTCTCCTCCAAATACTAATTCTTATTATTTCGAGTAGTGTTCGATAATTAAATGTTCTGAAATATTTAAATCGATATCTTCTCTTTCTGGGTTCGCTATAATTTCACCTTTCAGATTAGCTAAGTCAGCTTTTAACCACTTAGGAGTCACTACTTTAGCATCTTTTAATTTAGTGAATAATTCTATTTTTCTTTTGTTTTCTCTAACTTCTATAACATCGCCTACTTTAACTCTGAAACTAGCGATATTAACTTTTTTGCCATTTACGTTAAACATAGCATGACTAACCATTTGTCTAGCTTGTCTACGAGTGCTAGCGAAACCTAAACGGAATACCACGTTATCAAGTCTTCTTTCTAAGAAACTTAACATAACAACGCCAGTAACACCTTCTTTTCTATTAGCTTCTTCGTAGTATTTTCTAAATTGTTTTTCTAAAACGCCATAGTAAAATTTAACTTTTTGCTTTTCTTTTAATTGTAATCCGTACTCACTAACTCTAGCTCTTCTAGCTTTTTGAGGTTGTTTGTTTGATGTTTTATTAATTCCTAAATAAATCGGATCAATTCCTAATGATCTACATTTTTTAAGAATAGGATCTCTATTAACTGCCATTTTTCATTTCTCCTTACATTCTTCTTCTTTTCGGTGGTCTACAACCGTTATGAGCGATTGGTGACACATCAGTTATACTAGTCACATTGATTTCAGCAGTTTGGATAGCTCTAATCGCGCTTTCTCTGCCATTACCTGGACCTTTTACGAATACGTCTACACTCTTAAGACCATATTCTTTAGCACCTCTAGCTGCTGCTTCACAAGCTTCTTGTGCAGCGAATGGTGTACTTTTCTTACTACCTTTAAATCCTAAACTTCCAGCACTGCTCCAGCTTAGAGCGTTACCAGCACCATCAGTGAAAGTGATTAAAGTATTATTGTTACTAGCGTGGATATGCACTTGGCCTTTTTCTACGCTTCTAGTAATTTTCTTTTTTCTTTTTCTTACA
>CAYJMU010000111.1:0-2061 GCA_964371605.1 uncultured Lachnospiraceae bacterium | reverse complement strand
ATATAGAATTTTAGGAGAACAAAAAAATGATAAGTAAAGATTTTTTCGCAGCACTTAATGCCATAGCGACAAAGAATGATTTAGATAAAGAAGTTTTTAAGAATATTTTAGAAGATGCGTTAAGCAGTGCATATAGAAGAAAATATGGAGAAGCTCAAAATGCAAGAGTGGAATTAAATGAAGAGAAAAACACTATTAAGATTTATTCTTATAAGACTGTAGTGGAAGAAGTGGAAGATGAAGAAAAAGAAATTTCTTTAGAAGAAGCTAAAATGATCAAGAAGTCATATAAAGTAGGGGATAAAATCGAAAAGATGGAAGACACTAAAAATGATTTCGGAAGAGTAGCTGCACTTACTGTAAAAAGCGTATTGACTCAAAGAATGAAAGAAATAGAAAGAGAAACTCTAACTAAAGAATTGATTACTAAAGAAAACAAATTAATCACAGTGAAAGTGACTAAGATAGAAAGTGATTGTGTATTCGTGGATGTAGGCATAAATAATTATGAAGCTATGATGAATACATCTAACCAAATCCCTGGTGAAAAATATTATGTTGGTCAAAAGCTAAAAGTATATGTTCACCCAGTGAAGCAAAATAAGTCAGGACCTTCAGTGCACGTATCTAGAGGAAGTATACCTTTCTTAATCAAATTATTCGAATTAGAAATACCTGAAATAGAAAACGGATTAGTGGAAATCAAGTCAGTATCTAGAGAGGCTGGAAACAGAGCTAAGATAGCTATACACACTGAAGACAAGACTGTAGATGCATTAGGTGCGTGTGTGGGTCCTAATAGTAGAAGAATCAATTCTATCATCAATGAAATAAATGGTGAAAAAATAGATTTAATACTTTGGGATGAAAATGTGGCAGAGTTTGTACTTAGAGCGTTAAGCCCAGCACAATGTGTTTCTGTAGAATATAGCCAAGCGGATAATACTAGTTTAGCTATAGTGGAAGATGATAAACTAAGTCTTGCTATCGGTAGAAAGGGATGTAATGTTAAGCTTGCATCTAAACTTACTGGCGTGAGAATTAATGTCAAGAGCGAAAGCCAAATAGGCGAAGAGGAAATCACAGAAAAAGTAAACTTTAATGATGACTTTAATGATGATATAGATTTAGAGGATATGTTTAAAGACGAGGAATAATTTTGAAAAAAGAAGTTTTAAGAATGTGTGCTAGTTGTCGAAAAAAGATGGACAAAAGCAAAATGCATAGAATAGCTAAATTAGCCAGCGGCAAAGTAGAATTAGATGAAAATGCTAAGCTAGGTGGCAGGGGCATATATATCTGCGATGAAGAAAATTGCCTAAATAATTTTACTAAAAAAAGATTGCTTAATAAATCTTTTAAAACTAATATAGAAAATAATGTTTATGAAAAAATTAACAACCAATTAAAAAATGAGGTAAAGAGTGAAAAATAATAATCAAACTGAAAAAGTAAATGCGGAAAGCATTGATAACTTTATTAAAGAAGTACTTGAAAAACGCTTAGCTAATAAGTCGTTTAATTTAAAGCGCGAAATTAATAACAAAATAGCTGAAATAGATGCTTTTCTAACTACTATTAGAACTAGATCTAAAAAGTTAAATGATGAACATAAGAAGAGAATAGCTGAAAGAAATGCGACCTCTTCTAATTTTGACAGCAGAAATTCTGATAGACCTAGCTATAATAGAGAAGCTAACAGAGATAATAATGCTAACAATACTTCATATAATAGAACTGGTGGCTATAATAACCGCTTTGATAATAGGTCTACTCCTTATAATAGAGAAGGCGATAATAGAAGATTTAATAATACTAATAATTTTAATAGACCTAATCGTCCATTTAATAATAATCGTCCAGAACAAAATAAAACTAATAGTTTAGTAAATTCTGTTATCAAAGTAGAAAGCAGCAACATAAACATTAAAGATCATAACAAATTCTTAAACAATAAGAAAAAATTTGAAAGCGGTAGAGATAATGATAAACGTGGCTTAAGTATAAAAGAAAAAATCAAAGAAGCTATTCCTGAAATCTATGATGTTATAGTTCATGTTG
>CAYJMU010000110.1:0-2074 GCA_964371605.1 uncultured Lachnospiraceae bacterium | reverse complement strand
TTCCTATATCTCTTATTTTCGGTTATAATTACTTTATAATCAATGGATACAGCAGTCTTCCTGATCTTAAATACCGATCTTTAGTAGTGACTGAGAGCGTAGAGATAGAAGATGTGAATATTGGTGATTATTTGACCTTTTCAT
The DNA here is from genome assembly GCA_964371605.1 of uncultured Lachnospiraceae bacterium. Taxonomy (GTDB): domain Bacteria; phylum Bacillota; class Clostridia; order Christensenellales; family UBA1242; genus CAYJMU01. The sequence continues at coordinate 1,930 of CAYJMU010000110.1, read as the reverse complement.
ACTCAGAAGAAAATTATATTACTCATAGAGTAGTAGAGGTGCATGATGATTATGTTCTTACACAACAAACTAACGGCGGCATGCCAGATAGTCCTGTTTACGCAGAAAATATAAAAGGAAGAGTAGTTTTACATATAGGACTGTTTGCAGACATATATGCTTTCGTTTTCTATATGCAGAATGGCTATTTCTTATATCTAAATTTAGTTTTACTTTTGATAACTTTAATTTATGCTTTAAAACTTCTTTTATTTCCTGTGAGGGAGGCGCGTTATGAAGCATAAAAAAAACAATGAAAAAAAAGCACTCATTTATATTGTTTCCTTTTTATCAATATCTTTATTTTTAATTCTTCTAGGAAATTTACTTTTCTCTAGCATTTATAAAAATGATTTTATTATGAAAGGTGATGTAAAATTAAATATAAGCACTCTTGATTATGATACCAATAAAAAAACAGTTTTCAATGTTTCGAAAGAAACTCTAATCTTAACAGATGAAGGCGATTACAGTGTTTCATATTTTCTAAATGTAGATAATAGTGATAGTGATGCGCTTTTTAGAGTTTACCCTGTTCTTAAAATAAATGATGCAATCAAAACGGGAGCAGCTTTAGATATATACCAAACCAATAGTGAAAATGATAAATATATTCATAAGGACATCTCTTTTGAAAAAGGTGGAGATGAAAAATATTACTTTATCACTTCTAATAGTGAAAAGAATTCAATATTTATGAAAAACACCACCCTTACTTTAGAATTAACTATAGTGTTAGAAAAAGAAATTCTTGAGTCACACTTAAATGATTTTGAATTATACCTCTCTTTCGAGAGTGAAAAAGTCACTACTGAAACAGAAGAAAAATGGAAAAATGAAGGAGCACCAGCAATTTGGCGAATTTAAACAAATCTTTACTTTCTGAAAACATAAGAAATATTTCTGATTTAAAAAGTTTAACTGAAATATTTCAAAATAACGATGCTAAATTATATATATCTGGATCGTTCGTTTTTCGCTCGCTTTTAGGTTTAAACTATACCTCTATCAATCTATGCAGCTCTTTAAATAAGGTAGTTGTAAAAAAACTTCTTCCTTCTTCTTTCTCAGTAGAAGATATAGATGAATTTTCTATGAAGATAACTTCTTTAGAATCTTCTTTCATATATTCTACTTTTAAGAAAATTGATATAAGCGGTGAAAAAGTTAGTTATTCGTTATCTAAAAAAATCAAGGATGACGCCTTTTCTAAAACTTATTACACAGACGCTATATATTATGATTTAACTAAAAATTCATTAGTAGATCCGATAGGCGTGAAGGGGTATATAAAAAGTAAATCTTTTTCTAGAATTAATATGAATATTCATATTTATAAGAATAATCCTTATTTGATTTTCGAAGACTTAGATTATGCTATCCTTCATAATCTTAATATTAGTAGGAAACTTCTTAAAACTCTTATTTACACCACTAGATATGACAGGTCTCTTTATAGACTAGATCCTATCATGGTTTTAGGAAAGGTGAGAGAACTTTGCTCTTTAGAAAATTTTAAAAATATGTATGAAATCGTGCACTTTTATTTTTTAAACTTAGATATGTTTAACGCTTCTCTTCCTTATTTAAATCAGTCCTTTTATCATACTATGACTTTACCTGATATGAAATTAGCTAAAAATAATTTTCTTTTCCTTTTCTCTAAGGTTTTAGAATATTTATATCATAAAAAAATATTTGGCGAAAAGCATTATAATGATGTCCTTTTATATTCTTCTTTTTCCCAAGCAGAAAAAGATAAAATTCTCAGCGCATTTCATATGCTAGTGGAGGATGAAAAATTTAACACACTTGATAGAGTGGATAAGATAGAATATATTCAGAAGAATTTCACTAACATATCTCTTTCTAAAGATGTTTTAGATGAAAG
>CAYJMU010000109.1:0-2125 GCA_964371605.1 uncultured Lachnospiraceae bacterium | reverse complement strand
GTTTTCAGCAGTAGTTTTTCGAACAATATTTTAGAGAGTTGTTTCGGACTACTGATATTAAATTCTTCCCCCGCTAAATCATAGATACTTTTCATTATATCTTTAATCTTTTCTTCAGTTTCTGTTTTTTGGAAAAGGAGCTCTTCTCTGTCTATTTTCACGCCATCTTCTTCCATGCCAATAAGGACATCTATCATAGGATGCTCTACATCGCGGTATAATTCTGTCATCTCTTCTTCTTTTAGCTTTTCCTGCTTTAGCATTTAACCCATACCTTTTAGCCAGAGTGGCCACATCTATATCACCGCTTCTAGTTCCGTTCAGCAGGTGCTCTGCTAGCACTAGTGAAAAACTCCCGCCACCTAGCTTAATCGCTCGTTTTTTCAGTTCATAATACATCTCTTTTTTATCGAAGAAAATTTTGTCAATATTTGCATCTTCTAGCAGATGTTTAAGCCTAGAAAAAGTAGTGTGCTCGTTTAGATTCATTGATAATAAATCTGCCGCAAGACTCACCACATATCCCTTCTTTTCATCACATGCTAAAAAGAGTTTATCTTCCGCTAAATGCATAGAAAAATAGCCGATTTCCTTCATCTTTTCGATGAGCTTTATTAATTCATTTTCGCTTTCTATTTCAATGAGCTCACTTTCATTTTCCACTATAAAGGCGTCATTTACTTCATCTTTTGAAAACAATTTAGCTTTTTTCAGCATGCTTTTAAACTCATACTCCATGAACAATTCTTTTACGCTACTTTTTAATGGCAAACTTACTAAAGTGTCATCAACTTTCAAGCTTTCATCTATATCAGCATTCACTCTAATAGTAGCTAAATCACGGCTCATATAAGCAGCCTCTTTCCCCGCTATTAATTTAGTTTTAGTGCTGCCTGTAATTTCATCTATGTTTTCATAGATATTATCTAAATTTCCATACTGCTTGATCAGCTTCAATGCACCTACTTGACCTATCCCTGCTACGCCCGGAATATTATCACTAGAATCCCCCATGATAGCCTTTAGGTCCACTACTAGTGGCGCAGTCACCCCATACACTTCTTCAATGTTTTTTGGCGTGATTTCGAGAAGTTCAGTTATCCCCTTTTTAGTAAACAAAACTGTAGTATTATCATCTACTAATTGGTATAAATCTTTATCGCCACTTATAATTTTAATATCATTTTCTTCTTTAAATTTATTAGCAAATGTTCCAATCAAATCATCTGCTTCCCAGCCTTCTTTTTCGAAAAACTTAACACCTAAAACATTTAACGCTCTTCTTATTTCTGAAAACTGTGGAACTAAAGAATCGGGAGCTGCTTTTCTAGTTCCTTTATAATCTGTAAATATCTCATTTCTAAAAGTTTTCCTACCATAATCGAAGCAAACTATTATGTTTTCCTTCCCCTTAGCCTCTATAAGTTTAATAATCACATTAATAAAGCCATATACCGCATTAAGAGGCAATCCATTATAATTGGTCATATTAGGAAGAGCATAAAAAGCCCTGTTTAAAATACTATTACCATCTAAAATAAAAATCTCATTTCTCATAATAATAGTATAGCACATATAAAAATAAAAAAACATTATTTTTTCAAATAATGTAAAAATCGTTACCTAACCACAAAACAAGTCAATCACGCCCCCCAAGAGACCAGCTCTTTCGCAACCGACCATGTCCTGCATAAAAATAATAGCATACAAAAACCACGTTGTAAAGTTCGAAAAATTGCGATTTTCGCCGTAAACATTGCTAAAAAGTATGAAAATAGTAGAAATAGGAAGAAAAAAGACTATTTAAACGCACCATAAAAAAACCACTTCCGAAAAAGTGGAAATATTTTTTTTGGTGGATGGGGATGGATTCGAACCATCGAAGGCGGAGCCGACAGATTTACAGTCTGTTCCCTTTGGCCACTCGGGAACCCATCCAAAATATGGAGCTGGTGATAGGACTTGAACCTACAACCTGCTGATTACAAGTCAGCTGCTCTGCCAATTGAGCCACACCAGCAAATATTAAATTTAACAATTTTTTGTTTACCTGAAAATTGTTGGTGCCTCGAGGCGGAATCGAACCACCGACACGGGGATTTTCAGTCCCCTGCTCTACCGACTG
>CAYJMU010000108.1:1825-2149 GCA_964371605.1 uncultured Lachnospiraceae bacterium | reverse complement strand
TTTATAAACTATTTTCATATTTTCTTTTGTTAGTTCATCACATAATAATATTTCTGACATTTTTGTATTCTCCTTTTTCTTTTTTTAAGTTCTTGGCACTAAATCATAAGTAATATGGTAATCTACATTTTTTTGAAAATTAATATCAACACCTTCCATTTCGCTCATAAATCCATCCATAGATATTACTAATCTCACTTCGCCATTTCCTAAACTGCTTACTGTAGCTATTTTTTTATTTATTAGATTGAAATCATTTAGGCTTTTATTCTCACTAAAAATTTTGACATTACCATTGAAAAATTCAATAGTATAATAAAGTGA
>CAYJMU010000108.1:0-1815 GCA_964371605.1 uncultured Lachnospiraceae bacterium | reverse complement strand
ATCTTTATCAGTTATAATTGACTCTAATAGTTCTGGGTCAATACTTACTAAAATATCTCCATACTCATTTAATGAAGCTGTTTGTTCAACTAATATAGATAATACTAAATCTGTTGCCTCTTCACCTGTCAATTCTTTTGTAAAATTAAAATTGAAAGTTCGAGTTTCAGCTGTTATTTCTAGTTCTCCACTTGTTTTAGCAAATATGTAGTTATCGCTAAGTATTGTATAAGAATAACTTCCTATCTCTACTAGCTGCGTATTAGAAAAATCTATTTCTGAATTGTTGTCGAATGTAAATTGATAAGTCTTAGCTCCTTTTAACACTATATTTATAGGATTAGCTGCTAAATCAATATCAGCTAAATCATCAGTAGTTTTCACGCTAATACTTGCTTCTACTTTTCCATCATAATACTTATATATTAAATCTAAATCACTATGAGATTTTACTTCAATTATTCCACTATAACTATCAAATAATAGTAAATCTGATTTTATGTTGTAAGAATAAGATCCTTCGATCAGTCCGACATTGCATTGAGCAGTAAAACCATTAAAATTATCCTTATTTATATTCGCTGTAGCGTATAAAATATCTTTATCATTGAAAAATTCTATCTTTATAGGATAATTAGATACTGCTGCTTTTATAGCTTCAGCATTATAGCTATCAAACCCTTTTAATTCTATATTAATGCTATATATATTAGGCGAACTAAACTCATTATCATCTCTAATTTTATCCATTACTTCGAAGGTGTTATTTCTTCCTAAGCTGTCACTTAGAGTATAAACTTCATAATCTATTTTCATTGTTATATTAGTTTTATAGATATCAAAATAACTACCGTCTTCGCTGTTTATATGTTTTTCTTGTTCGCTCTCTGGAAGTAAATGCACTAATAAGTTAGTCACATCTATTGCTGAATTGTGATTTGATTTTTTATCATCGTTAGATAATAATGTGCTTTTATATAAATAATCATAAAAACCATTAAAGCTAGCTTCAGCTTGTTTTAATTTTTCACTTTCTGACAATTCATCATAATCAGCACCTGAATATAATCTGATTTCAATTTCATCATTAAAGAATAATTGAAAATAATCATATATGTTTGCATTTATCCAATCTCTAGTTTTCTCCATTGTTTCTTGGCGTATATCAGAGGTAGCAACACCACCAAAGCCAAAACCTGATTTGTAGTGATAATCTATAGAGCCGCTAGAGTAAAGGCAAACATTGCTCTGCGCATCTTTATAGTTTGCATCTTGCGACCAAGGCCACCAACTAAAATCTTTATCATAGTATATAGGCTCTATATTTGTAAATTGTTTAATATCTTTTACCTTGTAATTAAACAAACTTATATTAACCTCAGTCAACATATTAATTGCGCCATCATATACTAAATTTCCATCGCTGTTTTTAGTGAAAATTATATTAGGATATAATATATCATTATTAACATTTATTTCCTTGTAAAATACTACAAACGCATCATAATCTTTAATAAATATGTGTTCTGTCACATCCTCATGCGTAGGACACTCATCTGAACTCAACTGCTTCTCTATTTCCTCTTTAGTTAAACCGCCATTTTCTACAAAATCTACCCCTTCAAATGGATCAACAATTACAGGCGTAGAATTAAATAGTCCATTAACCCAATTTCTTACATCTCCAAAAACCATTGCAGATGCATATACAAAATATAATATAAATACAACTATTAGAGTAATTCCTAAAGATTTAACAACTTTTCCAAAAGCTTCCATTTTATTTCCTCCTTATTATTTTTATAATTAGAGCTA
>CAYJMU010000107.1:0-2153 GCA_964371605.1 uncultured Lachnospiraceae bacterium | reverse complement strand
GGTAAATCTATACATATATAAATATGCTGAAAAACTGAAGGCTAAAAACTTTCCTAGACATATCGGTGAATTATTAATCACAGATGAAGATCTCACTAATGAGCTTAACATTTCAGGAAACACTTTAGAAAAAGCTAAATGGGAAATACTTTCTATCTGTAATAAACTTAGAAAAAACATAACTTTATCTGATTTATCAGATTTCCAAAAAAACAAACTAAGGAGGAATAATTAAATATGGATATATTTTTTATAGTATTAATATCTGTTTTACTAATCATGAATATAGTTCTCTTTTTCATATTATCTAAAAAGAAAAACGTTTCTTCTTCTGGAGATTTGTCTTACATAAAAAAAGATTTGTTTGAAAAAATAGAACTTTATAATAAAACTATATCTACTAAAATAGAAGATAATAATGCTTTTCAGCGTGAAAGATATGCTAATTTAGATAATTTGTTTTCTAAGATGAATAATGAAATGGTAGAAAAGATTAGAAATCTAACAGAAAATGTAGACGGAAATCTTAGACAATTAAACGAAAAGAATGAAAGAAAACTAGAAGAAATGAGAATGACAGTAGATGAAAAACTTAACAAAACGCTTCAAGAAAGATTTAATCAAAGCTTCACTCAAGTAGATGCTAAACTTAGAGAAGTGACGCTGAAGCTAGGCGAGATGAAATCGCTAGGTGACGGCGTGAATGATCTGAAAAGAGTTCTCTCTAATATCAAGACTAGAGGGAACTTCGGAGAAGTGCAGCTAGCTAATCTATTGGAACAATTTCTAACTATAGAACAGTATGAAGAGCAGTTCACTATCTCTCCATCTAATAAGGTAGATTTCGCTATCAAGATGCCAGGAAAAGATAGTAAAAATATTTATCTTCCTATAGATGCTAAATTCCCATTAGAAAATTACCAAAGATTACTTGACGCGGTAGATGCTGCTGATAATAAAGCTATAGAAATAGAAAGCAAAGCTTTAACTAAATTCATAAAAGATCAAGCTAAAAGTATATCTAATAAATATATATCTGTTCCTCTAACTACAGATTTTGCTATCCTTTATTTGCCAGTAGAAGGGCTTTATACAGAAGTCTTAAGAACGCCAGGATTAGCAGAAAATCTTCAACGCGATTATAGAGTGATGGTCTGCGGGCCGACCACTATACTAGCTATACTAAACTGTTTACAGATGGGTTTCAGAACACTAAATATAGAAAAGAAGAGTAGTGAAATAGGTCAACTTCTTCACATCTTCAAAAAAGAGTTTGACACCTTCGTGGGACTTCTTGGAAAAACTAAAAAGAAGATAGACGAAGCTAGTAATAATATAGATCTGATGAGTACTAGAACTAATATCATAAACAAAAAATTAAATTCAGTTAGCGAGCTAGATTTCTCTTTTTCTGAACTTAATAATGAAGATATTTTATCACTTCCTACTTTACAAGAAGATGAAGACTAAAGAAAGAGGTTTATCCTCTTTTTTTAATGTACACTTTTTTTTCTTCTCACATATTATGATTTTGAGAAACATTTATGTTTTTCGATTAAAAAAAGGAGAAAAATATGTCTAATTATAATATTAATATAACTGATGGTAAAGGTAGCGAAAAAGTAGCTGCTGGTTCTTTTTTAGCAGTAATTGATGCACCTGGCTTCGATAATTCTTCTCTGCTTCCTATAATGGTAAATTTACCTAATACTAGCACTACTACTAATTTAACGCTGAGCGCTACTGGTTCACTTACTATAGTTTTCAATGAAACGGGAGATGAAAGCGGAAGAGGTATCCTAAATGGAACAGTTATAATGACTGATGAAACTGGTGAAACTCAATATGGCAGAGTAGTAAATATAAATAGTAACGGTGAAGCTGTTTTCGAAAAAGTTCCTTTCGGAGATTCTGAAAATTTATATGATTTACATTTCGTGCAGCTATCTTCAGATGATAGTCATAGAAAACATGATGGTGTTTTTACAGTTTCTATGGAATCATCTACTAAACGTCACCATGTAAAAAATGATTTAACTATAGAGCAACACTTTGTTGTCACTAGTATAGACCATGAAAACTTACCTATAAAAAATGCAGTATTAACACTTAAATAATAAATTTTACGAAAACAAAAAAGAGCAAAATAAATA
>CAYJMU010000106.1:0-2157 GCA_964371605.1 uncultured Lachnospiraceae bacterium | reverse complement strand
ATTAGTTTTATAGTTTTCACCTAGCCCTAATACATCTTTAACAATACTTTCACATTCCAGTTTCTTCTCATCAGTTATGTTAGCATTATTCATCATTCTAATGCCTGTCAAACATGCTAATTGCTGCTGAGCATTTGTTAATGTGTTTTTAGAATATTTTACATAAGTAGCATCTACTGCTATAGCGTGAGACATCACTTTTCTAGGCATAACTCTAACGCTTTTACCAGCAGCTTCTCTTTCAGAAACTTTGTAATATTTATCAGCTATAGATAGATCTCTGCTTAAAAATGCAGAAATTATATCAACCTTCTTGCTTTCGCTCTTAATTTTAGTAAATTCCGCTAATTTTAAGAATTTAGAAGCTTTAGTTTTAGTCACATTGTTCGCAAGTTTAGATAAACCCCTGAAGCTCATTTCCTCTAATGGAACTAATGGTCCTGAGAAATCTACGTCATTTAGTTTAGCCACCGCTTTTACTATATATTTTTCTTTTTCTTTCTGTCTTAAACCTTTTAGATTCCCCACCAAGAATGTTTTATTTCCTTTTTTATCTTTGAAAAACATTAATTTAGGATCTGTTTCCAAAATAGCATCCACAGTATTTTCAGTTAATTTTAAATTAGCATTTCTTATAAATAATTGAAAATCTTTAAAATCATCTGCCATCTCTTTTTTTCTAAGCTCATCAGCAGTTAATAAACGCTTGCTATTTCTAAACTTATCTACTTCTAAAGATGCATTGTAGTATTTATTAAAATCAACATAAGGATTTTTAAGAATATCAACTATTCTTTCATTCGTATCTTTATCTGATAATTTTGTTCTAGGCATATATTTGAATAGTTGAATAGCGTGTCTACTATTTCTAGCTGCCATTTCTACATTTTCATTTGCCCTAATGTCTTTAGGAAGCTTGCTGAACACTTCTGGAATGAAAAAGTCATTACTTAAATCTATATTTCCAGTAAGTTTATTTTGAAAGTTTTTATATCTAAAGTCGAATTTAATTCTTCTGCTCAGTTCTGGATTAAGACTTTCATCAGTATTTAAGAATGCGAAAATTACATCTCTATCTCTTTTCTTTTCTGGAGAAAGTTCATTATATAATCTTTTTATATTATGAATTCTGTTTTCTTTATTTTCGCTTTTTAATAAGCCTCTTATAACGTCTTCATCATAATATTTAGTTGGCAAAAACCTAGCATATTTACTGCTACCATACTCGTCATCTAAAACAAAATTTTGAGCTACTTTTTCCATTTCCTCTTCTGTAAAAAGCCCGCTGTCTTCCACTTGCTTTAAAACGTCATTAAAAATTTCTTGAGTCATTTTGCTTTTAAATTGTAAATGCTCTTCATATAATCTGTCGATTAATTCTTCTTGCATTTCACGCTTAACTATCGAATTCATACTCTTCCTCCTTCACTATGATTTTTACATTGTTATTTATAAAATTGATTTTAAATTTTTCTGCCTTTGCTGAAAGTTCTTCATTTTCTGTGAAATTATAAAATTTATTATGATTTACATATATATATTTTGCTAAACTTTCTGTAAAATACTCCTCATCTAAAAATTCAATGATGCTGATATTTTCATCTATACATCTTTCTATAAGCTCTTCAGTCAAATGCTCATCTTTCACTGCGGCAAACATATTAGGATGAGATTTCAATAAAGCTTCTGTGCCGCCTTCAGTAATAAATACATCATCTAGTTTGAAATAATTGTCAGTATCCTCTAATACTAAAGAAGTGACAAAAATTTCTGCCTTCTCCATATTATATTCCCCATTTTCCTCACAATTACTTAAAATAAAATCAGTTAAATTTTCCACTTTGTCTAACTCTTTCATAAATCCCTCCTTATTTACCAGCATTATACCACTTTTTATAAAAAAAGTCAATAGCCCAGTTTTAGACTATTCACTCTTTTACTCTACATTAGTATATACATCTTGAACATCATCTAAGTCCTCTAATGCGTCTACTAATTTGTTAAATTTTTCTAAATTTTCACCCTCTAATTCTATGGTGGAATTAGGCAGCATAGCCAGTGAATTTTCTAAAGAAATTACCCCTTTTTCTTCTAGTGCATCGCGCACTAAACTATAGCTTGATATTTGACAATTTAACTGGAACACTTCTCCTAGAT
>CAYJMU010000105.1:0-2188 GCA_964371605.1 uncultured Lachnospiraceae bacterium | reverse complement strand
TGCTTACTTGCGTACTAGATTTTCCGCTTTCGCAGTCAGCTTGTTTTTTATTCCAGTGTAAGATATGTATGTCCACTTACTAGCTATTATCTTTTTTCTAAATTTAAAATGTTTAAGCTTTATTACTTTTTGGATCTCGTGACAATTATTTCTCACTCTTTTATCTGCATCCATAAACTGCGGATATATAAAGTAAAAATTTAGGTAATATTTTCTATGTAATCTAAGCAGAGCAGAAAAGCCGTCATCTAAGCTTTGGCTATTTCTGGAATCTACTTTGTTTGCGATCTCATCAAATACACCGAGTGCACCTATAGGAAGAAAGTCTTTTCTTAGTTTTAAAAGCTCTTTTTCTTTGTTATATATTAGGCTAGAAAGCCATTCAAAACGATAATCTGTAGCTTTTTGTTTAGCTAATGGAAGCTTTCCTTTTAGCGCTATATCTATGTCGCTATAAATGAATGTTTCAGGAATATTTATCTGAGCATATCCGCTGCTTTTATAAGCTTCGTATATAGGGCTTAACTCTTTAATTTGAATGCGTCGCATTTTCTTATTATATTTTATCGCATCAGCTACAACTTTACTAGTTTTTCCAGCTCCAGTTTCTCCTACAACTAATACTATTTTTTGTTCATATGGTGGAAAGAATAACCATTTTAAAAACTTATATGTAATTTTTATTAGTCGATATGAGAAGTAGGCAATTATTATATATAAAAGTATTTTTAGTATTTCCATAATTTTCCTCTTGACTTTTTTTATTTGTCAGTGTATTATATCTATGAAACTTAGTGTGGCTCTTTTTTAAGAGTAGTGTCGAAAGGACCGAACCTTCGTTTCTTTTTTTATGCCTTGTTATTTTTAGAGTATTTCTCTTTTAAATGGCTTGGCATTTTTAATTGCTTGTTATGCGCCTTAAATAATCTTTTTGGATGCTTACTGGGCCTTTTTAAATACATATCTCTGTTATCCGTTTTATCTGGATTAGGAGAGATTTTTTCATAATCTTTTTTGTATGTATGTGTAGCTTCTCTATGAACATATCCCTCGACTATTTGCTTTTTCTTTTTATCTTCTATTTTAGTTTTATCTATAACAAGTGTGGTTCTGTGCTTTTCTATTTTAAGCCTTGCCCAGAAGGGGAACTTATCTGGCATAGCTTTTATACTTGTTTTTCTTTTATCTTTAGCGGTTAACTTATTAGCTTTTATTACACTTTTCATTCGTTCTCCTTTTTATGTTAAAAGAATAAGGCAGAAACATAGTTTTTATTTCTGCCTATGTCTTTAAATCATTTTCTACACATTATTTGTAAATGTAATATTGAAATCAGTATCAAATGTATAAAGTTTATTTAATTCTTCATTAAAAACTTTATGATACATATATACTTTTTTTGTAAAATTCAATAATTCATTACTAGAAGTCACAAATAAAGTAGTTGTATTATCAAAAGCTTGTGATATTATGTTGGTATTTTTAAAATAACCATTCTCTGATAAAGGCGCTTCTATTCGATATCGCCCATCTTCAAATTGTGTTATTCTTAATGTTGAATTATGTTCAATTTCTATACCATTAATATTGAATTTATAATTATGTATATTATAATTCCAATTTGTCACTTCATCAAGTTCAGTAGAAATTACATTTAAATCTATCTCTATTCCAATATTAATTTTATCCGATAAAATTATTGGTTCATTGTTCACGTGAGCTCCACTTTCATTATCTAGATCTAATAATCCACCTGAAACTAATTCTAGCAATATATCAGGGTCGATTTCATTATCACTTAAATCATTAATATTTGCTTCCATTTTTTCTATTGTCTTTTCCAGTTCTTTTGATAGCTGAATTTGTCTTGTTAAATCTTCGTTTAGTGCTGCTGCGCTTGTTTCTAGTGTAGTGTTCTGCAGTTCTAAATCTTTTACCTCTTTGTAGTTGTGGTATCCCCAGTAGCCTGTTCCAGCTACTGCGCCTATTAATAATAGGCTAAAAATTGCTTTTATTCCTTTCATTTTTTTATTCTCCTTTAAAATAATCTAATAATTTTACAAATGTTTTTATAATTTCTTCTTTTTGATAGTCACTATAACCAAAGTAATCTTGAAATGATTTTTGTAGTTTTTTATAAACTATTTTCATATTTTCTTTTGTTAGTTCATCACATAATAATATTTCT
>CAYJMU010000104.1:0-2223 GCA_964371605.1 uncultured Lachnospiraceae bacterium | reverse complement strand
AGAGGGCAGCAGAATGCCTGTTTTAGGCGAAAATGAAGTGATTTTAGACGGCAGTAAAGGAGCTGGATTGTTAGGAAAGACTGTGACAGTGAAGGTGAATGTTTCAGCTAGTGAAATCATAGAAATGCCTTGCGCTGTAGTAGGACTTACTAATGTGGAAAGCGACTCTGAAGCTAGTAATGAAAGTTTAGGTTATGTTTTCCTTCATTACGATGATCTATATAATGCGGCAGACGCTAACGGACTGGCTGCTAACGTGGCTATCAATAAAGTGAACATAGTTTCAGTTAATAATATTGTTAGCGATATAGAAGAAATTGAGCTTGAAGTATTAAAAATTCTTAAGGCTGATGGGAATATGAAATACTCTGTTAGCACGGGTATAGAAAGTATGCTAGAGATGTTTAACACTATGATGGATGTAATAAGAACGGCGTTATTAAGTATTTCTGCTATCACACTTCTTGTTAGCTCGATTATGATACTAGTGGTATTATATATCAGTGTTAGTGAAAGAACTAAAGAGATAGGGGTGCTGAAAAGTATTGGTGCTAGAAGAAAAGATATAAAACGAATTTTCTCAGCAGAAGCTCTTTTAATAGGTTTATTCAGTGGGCTGATAGCTTGGCTATTTGCTGGAGTGCTGGGCTTTACTATAAATGCTATCATATTAAATATGTTCGGATATTCTATAGTTAGCTTTAATATTCTTTACTATCTAGCAGCGCTAGCTATTAGCGTGCTAGTAAGCGTGCTAAGTGGTGTTTATCCAGCTAGTATGGCTAGTAAATTAGACCCAGTAGTATCACTAAGAAAATAAAAGAAAAAATCCGCAAATTGCGGATTTTTAGCATTAATATATTTGACTTTCATATACTATTATGGTATATATGATTATAGTAGAAATTGGCTACAAATCTAAATGAAAAAATGGCTTATTATTAAGCGATGAAGGAGGATTATGGATTTTAGTGTTTGGGTATGGATTTGGCTAGGGGTAATAGTCGCTAGTGCACTCATCGAATTTTTAACTATGGAGCTGCTAGGTATTTGGTTCACGGTGAGTGGGCTGGTGGCTTTAGTGCTGGCGCTAGTGGGCGTAGGATATGAAATTCAATTAATAGTATTCTTTATATTAAGCGTAGTATTATTATTCAGCTTAAGAAAGGTGTGCTTAAAGATGCTGAGAAAGTCAGAAGGTGATACTAATACTTCTAGCATTCTGGGTAAAGAATTTAAACTACTTAGGGCGATAAGCGAAGATGTGGCAGGCTCATTGAAAGTGAATGATGTGACATGGACAGCTGCGTCAGAAGATGGAAGCAGTATAGATGCTGGAAAGTATGTGATAGTTTCTTCTATAAAAGGGAATAAATTAATAGTAAAAGAAAAAACTAAGGCGGAGGAAAAATAAATGGGCGGAATTATAGCAGTAATAGCGATTCTAAGTTTACTAGTGATAGTGCTAGTAGCTAGTAGTATAAAGATAGTGACTCAAAGTACGGCGAGAGTGGTAGAAAGATTAGGTAAATACCACAAAACATTAGAGGTAGGCGTTCATATGGTTCTTCCTTTCTTCGATAGAGTTGGACCAGTGATCAGCGTGAAAGAAAAAGTGGCGGATTTCCCACCACAACCAGTTATAACTAAAGATAACGTGACTATGAAGATAGATACGGTTATATATTTCCAAATAACAGATGTGAAATTATACTCTTATGGGGTAGAAAGACCGATAAATGCTATAGAAAATTTAACAGCTACTACACTTAGAAATATAATAGGTGACTTAGAGCTGGATCAAACTCTTACTAGTAGAGATATGATTAATACTAAAATGAGAGAAATATTAGATGAAGCTACTGATCCATGGGGAATCAAGGTAAACAGAGTGGAACTGAAAAATATTTTACCACCTAAAGATATCCAAGAAGCAATGGAAAAACAAATGCGTGCTGAAAGAGAGCGTAGAGAAAGCATTCTAATAGCTGAAGGTCAAAAGAGAAGTCAAATTCTTGTGGCTGAAGGTGAAAAAGAATCAGTTATCCTAAAGGCTCAGGCGGAAAAGGAATCAGCGATCTTGAAAGCTACAGGTATATCAGAATCTATCAGGCTTATAGTGGATGCTAAGGCAGATGATAGATATATAGCTCTTCAAGGCTTCGAAGCGCTTAAGAAATTAGGCGAAGGCGAAAGCACTAAGATCATAATTCCTAGTGATAT
>CAYJMU010000103.1:1972-2224 GCA_964371605.1 uncultured Lachnospiraceae bacterium | reverse complement strand
ATTTCCTATTTTGGTAGCGTTATCTATGTGCATAAATCTTTTGAACTGTTTGCTTTCAATTATACTTCGAAGCTCGTTTTTATTAATCAAATCACTTACGCTGTCAGCGTGCAAAGTCGCTAGAACTTTTACCCCGCAAGATAAAACTTCTTCAATAGCTAAAAAATCCTCATAAGTATATAATTCATCTGTCACTATGATATCAGGGTTCATGCTACGAACCCCTTTTTCGAATGCGAACTTTTTCTTAGA
>CAYJMU010000103.1:0-1962 GCA_964371605.1 uncultured Lachnospiraceae bacterium | reverse complement strand
ATCACCTAACTGAAAAGAAAAATTTTCACCCTTACTTGCTATTTCATTTCTTTCATCCACTATCAGTGTGTTTAAAGGATAATTTTCTTTAGCTAAATTTTGGACTATGTCTCTAAGCTTAGTAGTTTTCCCTGTATTAGGCGCACCAAAAATAAGAGTGTTTTGAAACTCACTTTCTACAAATAAATATGGCATAATATCTTTAGCCGCATTTTTTATTTCATGAGCTATTCTTATATTTAAGCTAGAAAAGTTTTTAACAGATTTCATTATCCCGTTTTCATAAACGCACTCTCCTACCACGCCTATTCTTATACCATTTTCATATGGGATATAACCTTCTATTATGTGATTAATATGTGCGTATACAGAGTTATTCGTAGCTCTCATAACTATATTCTCCACATCTCTTTTGCTAGCCAGTATTGCACTATTTTTGACGCCGGTTAGCCCTGATTGTGACAAGAAATACTTCTTTCCATTATAGTTAACTATTACCCCGCTATCAGCTCTGATTCTTAGTTCTATTAATCGCTCATAATCTACATTCTTTAGAGCAGTTATTATGCTTTCTGGCAGTATTTTTTTTAAACTTTCCATAATTTAATATATGAAAAATCTTTTATTTTTAGAATGCGAAAAAAAAGAGGATATATCCTCTTTCAGTTTTATTTTTATACTCTTTCCATGTATTCGCCTGTTCTAGTATCTACTCTAACAGTATCTTCATTGTTTACAAATAATGGAACTTTTATAGTTAAGCCAGTTTCTAGTTTAGCCGGTTTAGTAGCACTTTTAGCAGTATCACCTGCTACAGCTGGATCACATTCTACTATTTTTAATTCCACGAATAATGGTGGCTCTACAGAAATGATTTTTCCATCTACTGTTTTAACAGTCACTGTCATGTTTTCAATTATATAATTTAATGCGTTTTGCATTAAATCTTCATCTACTGGATATGTTTCAAAAGTTTCATTATCCATTACATAGTATAATCCGTCCATATTATATAAATATTGCATATGTTTTAATGCTACTTGAATATCATCGAATTTTTCACTAGTTTTATAGTTCTTTTCTAAAACTTGTCCTGTTTCTATATTTTTTATCTTCGCTCTCACCATCGCTGCTAGTCTTGGCCTACTAACATGTTGGAAATCGATAACCACGAATAATTTACCGTCTACTGAGAATGTAGACCCCTTTTTAAAATCTGATGCTAACATTTAATTTTCCTCCTTAATTTTCATATAATGATTTTTTAATTTTAACGCATCTATCGCCATGATTTCTTTACTTTCACAAATAATAGTCGGATGCAAATCATATTCCGCCACCACTTCTAAAAAGTCTTCATAATTAGGCCCATATTTTTCATCCTCTAGCGTTAAATGTCTTATCTCCCCTTTGTCCCCATATTCTATTTTAGAAAAATGAATGTGCAGATTTTTGGTTTTGTATTCGCCTATGGCTGCTATAGTTTTGTCGAAAAGTTTTCTATAGTCATCTTTAGTGCTAAGCCCGCCCTGAGTGACAGAATTAATATGCCCTATATCAAAAGTAGGTATGACCATATCATCTAATGCACTAAGTTTTAGAATTTCATCTACGCTTCCTATTTGCTTACTTTTCCCCATAGTTTCGGGTGATAATACTAAATCAGTATAACCTTTTTCCTTAGCTTTTGCAAGTATTTTCTTGAAATTATTGTATACATTCTCGAATGCTTTTTCGCGTGATAATGTGAGCTGACTGCCCGGATGGAATACGCAAAATTTTGCACCGATCTTCCTTGCCATACTTAAACTATCCATTATATACTTCTCATTTTTCTCATGACTGCCTTCTACTTCTGACGCTAAATTTATGAAGTATGGTGCATGCACGCTGATTTCTATATCATGCTTTCTAACTTCTTCTAGTATTGCAAAGGCTTCTGTTCCTAATGCTTTACCTGAT
>CAYJMU010000102.1:0-2276 GCA_964371605.1 uncultured Lachnospiraceae bacterium | reverse complement strand
TGCTACCACTTGATGATGAGCTGCAGGAGCGTATGTAATATTCACGATATCACCTGATTCTAAAATTTGGTCATAGTCTGTAGATTTCACTCCATTCACATAAAGTGTCACATCGCCTTCACCTTCTTCAGATGGTAAATTTAATGCTAATGAATATAGCTTAACATATTCAGTCACTAACATGAAGTAATCTTTACTATCTAAATGAGCATTTATGAAATCTTCATCTATATCTAAAGTGATTTCTCCTGCTTGACTGCTGAATAAGCTTCCGTCTTCACGAGTCACATCTTTTAGTCTATACTTATGAGTAGTTTCAGTATCATCTGCTACGCTCACTTTAACAGTATCGCCGATTTCAAATGTATTATCATCTTCATCGCCTAACACGTCATAAACCAGATTTGATCCTAGTGATGCTTTAGGAATATTATTACCATTAACATCTAAGTTTTTGTATTCTAAATCATATTGAATTTTAGTGAATCCATAATAAATTCTTAATCCACTTTCTTTAGCTTTTAGAACGTAAGTATTATTAAATAATAATTCGCCGTCATTTACTACTGCTTCATATCCCACTTCTGGAGTGAACACTACAGTAATAGTTTCCCCTTCTTTAGCTCTATATGATGAGCTTGAGAATGCCTCACCGTTTACAGTGATGCTGCCCATATCTTCTAGCTCACTATTAAAGGTGATTTCCACATCATGCATTTTATTATATCTTGCTCTTAAGATTAATTTAGCATTACCATTTTCATCGTAAGTTAAGTTTTCATCTAATACAGCAGCATTAAGTAGTAAACTATCCATTCCAGCTGTAATATCATTCATCTTCTTACCATTACCATTGTTTAAACTAATGAAATCGTAATTATCTAAAATAGTTTCAGTAGTAAGACCACTAATATTTAATGCTTCACCAATACTAGCTGTAGCACTACCGCTTTGAAGTAAAATGCCTGCATTGTCATAAATACCAGTTTCCACAGTGTATTCGATTTTTTCGAACTCTACATCAAATACATGAGCTCTTACCTGAGTACCATCGTGAATGTCATAGTTAATAACCAATCCATTACTGTTAGTAGCTGTGATAGAGAATGTATCAAGTCCGCTGTTTAAATTTCCATTAAGTATATCTTCATAGTCTAGAGTGTAAGTCCCAGCACCACTTGTGATTTTTACTGATTTA
Source organism: uncultured Lachnospiraceae bacterium (assembly GCA_964371605.1). Classification (GTDB taxonomy): domain Bacteria; phylum Bacillota; class Clostridia; order Christensenellales; family UBA1242; genus CAYJMU01. Next base: position 1,078 of record CAYJMU010000102.1, on the reverse strand, counting down.
ATATAGTAATGATCTTTAGCTTCTATAATCACTTCTTTACCAAAGCCATTATCTACTTCTACGTCGCCATTCGCCACGCCTACGCCTTCATAATATACTTCACCGTAAGTAGCGTTAGTAATATTGAAAGTATTATTAGCAGTAGCTGATACATCGCTTATGATAGCTTTACTAAATTCTATCTGACCACCAGCACTATATGCGTCTATGAATAATGGGTTAAGAATCTTATCTAAATCAAGAACTCTTACTCCACCTACTTCTTCGCCGCTGCCTATACCGATATAATTTCCTGTTGCAGGATCTTTTACAGTGAATGCTCTAAAGCCTTCGCTTTCACCCGCGCCTAGTACATATTCGATAGTTCCTTTAGTTTCTACATTTATAGCATCTAAAACGCTACCTTCTTCATTTTTCACAGTTAAGTTAGCATCTCCGCCGGCTATAGCGATATCATAAGTGATAGGATCTAAATTCGGGAAGATAGTGATAATACTAGAATCGCCAAAGTCGCTAGCATCTATATTCATATCGAATGATAATTCGCCATTCACCTGATCATATCTAGCGAACTTGTTAGTGCTATTGATTTCATAGCCTTTGAAGTCACCATTTAATGTTCCAGATGTTAGGCCACTAGCATCTATACTTCCGCCATCTAACATGATCATTACTTTATCTTGAATGCCGTCTATTCCTAAACCTTCTAGATATACTAATTTTAAATCTTGAAGTAAATTATTATCAAAGTCAGTTCTTAATAGTCCGCTTTCTAATATTTCTCTAATGCCCTTAATAGCTATAGCTTTTTCATTAGCTACCATATTTTCAATAGTTGCTGCTACATTGCCTTCTTCCCCAGTAGGGATATTAGTAATTTGAATGTCGCTTAATCCACCTATTCTAGCTACTACTGAGCCATTATATTCTAATACATTATTTTCGTATTCATCTTCTGCTCCTGCTATAACATTTCCTGAAATAGAGAATCTTCTATATGGATACTCGTCATTTTCTAATATATCATCATCGTTTTGTTTCAAGAAATGTTCATAGTTCACAGTCAAGCCAACAGAGC
>CAYJMU010000101.1:0-2325 GCA_964371605.1 uncultured Lachnospiraceae bacterium | reverse complement strand
AGTAATTTTACAATCTTACACTCCTAATCACTATATATATAGATGCGCACGAAATTATGAATATAAATCATTTTTTGAAAAAGAGGCGAACTTAAGAGAGGTCACTAAGTTTCCACCTTATTGCGTTCTTATTAGAATATTATTTAGCAGTATTAATGAAGATATCCTCATTAATCATATGCATAAATATTATGACAAAATCAAAGATCTTAGGATGGAAAATAAACTAGACTTTTTATACCTGAGCGCTATGAAAAGCCCAGTAAAGAGAAAACAAAAGAAATTTAGATATCAAATACTAGCCAGACTAAAATTAGAAACTAGCGAAGAAATTTTATCTAAAATTTATGAAATTGATAATAATACTAAATGTAAAGGAGTGGTTTCATTCGTTGAAATCAATCCTCAAAATCTAAGCTAAGGAGAAAAATTATGGCGTTAAGAACTATAATAGATATTAGAAATGATGAAAGATTAAGAAAGCGTAGTAAAGAAGTCCGCGTATTTGATGAATCACTTGACGAACTTCTTAATGATATGCGTGAAAGTATGCGTAAATTTGATGGTTGCGGTTTAGCTGCCATCCAAGTCGGCGTATTTAAAAGGGTGATCATAGTAGAAGCTGATGGCATTTACTTAGAACTCATTAATCCTGAAATCATTTCTTCTAGTGGCAAACAAGTAGGTCAGGAAGGCTGTCTTAGCGTAGAGGGCAGAACTGGTTTAGTAGAAAGACCAGAAAAATTAAAGGTAAAAGCTTACACAAAATCAGGTGATGAAATCATCATAGAATCTACTGGATTTTTATCAGTAGTGTTATCACATGAAATAGATCACCTTGACGGCGTATTATTTATAGATAAAATCATAGAAGAGGACGAAAAATAAATGAATATAATTTTTTTAGGAACGCCTAAAGTGGCTAGTCAAGTAGCTAGTGGGCTTTTAGGATCAAAGCATAAAATAGTGGCTGTAGTGAGTCAAGTAGATAAACCAGTGGGCAGAAAGCAAATATTAGAACCTACAGCGACTAAAGTTTTTGCTGCTGAAAATAATATTCCTTGCTATCAGTTTAAGAGTATAAAGCGTGACGGCGTGGACGTACTAAAAGAATTAAACGCAGACATTATGATTACATGTGCATATGGTCAAATTTTAAATCAAAGCGTCCTTGATATTACTCCAAAGGGAGTTATAAATGTTCATGCCAGTCTTCTTCCTAAATATAGAGGAAGTAGTCCTATTCAGTGGTCACTTATGAATGGCGAAAAGAAAATAGGTATTACATATATGAAAACCGGCTTAGGACTTGATGACGGCGCTATGATATGTAAATATGAGATAGATATAGCTGATGAAGACAATGCAGAAACATTGTTTGAGAAAATTGGCGAACTGGGAAAAAATACAATATCTGAAGTTTTAGACAAAATAGAGGAGGGATTATTTTCAGAAATCGTTCAAAATGAAAAAGAAATGACATATTACCCGATGCTAAAAAAAATAGATGGCGAAATCAGTTTTTCGGACTCAGCTGAAAAAATTAATAATCTTATAAGAGGCTTATATTTATGGCCTAACGCTTATGCATATTTACATAAAAACAATGAACATAAACTAATCAAGTTTTTCAAGGCAGAAGTCAGTGATGAAGAGATAGACGGAAAACTAGGTGAAGTGGTAAAAGTATCAAAAGATAGATTTTTTGTGAAATGTAAAAAGGGATTATTAGTAGTTTTAGAGTGCCAAATTAGTGGACAAAAAAGATTGTCAGCCCGAGAAATAATTAATGGCAAAAAAATAGAATTAGGAGACAAAATATTAGATGGAGATGCTGATTAACAAAAGTTTAGCTGAACTAGAAGAAATAATGCTTGAGATGGGTGAAAAGAAATTTAGAGCCACTCAGCTTTTTGAAGGTCTGTATAATGGCAAATATCTTTCAGAGATCACATCTATTACTAAGGATATGAGAGAAAAACTTCTTCTTACATATAAGCCGATGCCTCTTAGCATTATAGAAGAAAAGCTTAGCGCTGATGGCACTATAAAATATCTTTTCCGTTTAGATGACAATGAACTTATTGAAAGCGTTCTGATGAAATATAAGTATGGCTACACTCTATGCGTTAGCACGCAGGTAGGCTGCCGTATGAGATGCACTTTTTGCGCATCTGGAAAAAATGGCTTAGTTAGAAATTTAACAGCTGGTGAAATTTTAGCCCAAGTGATATTAGTGAATTCTAAAATAGGCGGCGGACTAAAAGATAAAAGGAAAATTAAAAACGTAGTTATGATGGGCAGCGGAGAACCTCTTGACAATTA
>CAYJMU010000100.1:2072-2419 GCA_964371605.1 uncultured Lachnospiraceae bacterium | reverse complement strand
CGGATATTATATTTCTTCTATCACTAGAAATGATAATATTGTTCCTGTCACTGTGGCTAAAGGCGCTACTCAATACTTTTTGATCAGCTCTATTAATGAAGATATAGAAATCTCTGCCACTTTTAGTATTTTAGAGTTTGATATCACTTCTGATTACAATGCTAGTCAAGGTTCTGTCACTATCAGCAAAACTGAGAATATCTCTCCTGGTGAAAATATCTCTATCATAGTTAGGCCAGAAACAGCTTATGAAATCAGTAAGTTTTATATCAATGGAAAAGACATTTATGTGGATGACAATGAAGAGGGCGTTTTTCATTATACAGTTAGTGATATTTATTCAGATT
>CAYJMU010000100.1:0-2062 GCA_964371605.1 uncultured Lachnospiraceae bacterium | reverse complement strand
TTGCTAAAAAGCTATTTTCTATCACTTCTAATAAATCAGAATACGGCTCTGTTTTCCCAGCTTCAGTATTAGATGCTGAACACGGCTCATCTCATGATTTCACCATTACTCCTGATACAGGTTATGAAATCTCTAGCATTTTATTAGATGGAGTTAGCCTTCCTATTTCTAATTCTACCTCATCTAATATAGTGACGGCTGCTAATATTGAAAAAGATTTATCTTTGATAGTTTTATTTTCTATCATAGAAGTAGAAATAAATATTAACCCTGATAATTATCCTAATGGAAGAGTATCACCGGATGAAAATTTTACAGTGAATTATGGCGGAAATCAAAGCTTCACTCTTACCCCTAATGAAGGCTATAAAATAAGTGCTATTTCAGTGAAAAGAGAATCTTCTCTAACAGCTGACAATGTAGCGGTAGATGTGGCGGCGGGGCTTAGCCAAATCATCACTGTTCGAGGCATCACAGAACCTTTTGATTTAGTGGTGGATTTTTCTCCTATCACTTATACTATCACTGTAGACGATTTCCTGAATGGAAACATCTCTCCTAAATCAGTGGTGAAAAGTTATGGCGAAAGTCAAAACTTTACCATCACTCCTAACGCAGGGTATAAAATAGACTCTATCATATTTGATGGCGCCTATCAATCTTTTGAAACTACAGAAGGTAGCGTCTACACTTTCCAAACAGATGAACTGCTGAATATAAAAAATAATCATCAATTAACAGTCTTGTTTACTCCTATAGTAAGCAAACTTATTACAGAAGGTTTAGACAATCATGCTACCACTTATCCTACACTTATTAATAATGAGCTTGATTTAAACTATGGTGAGGTGATTAATTTCACTATAGTTCCTACTGAAGGGTATACTATCAGCTATGCTCAGCTTAATGGCATAGAAGTAGACACATCTTACCTTTCTGAAGGCGAGGCTCTTATTATCGCATTTGATAATGAAACTACTGACCAAAATTTAGTGGTGCATATAGTTAGATTATCTAGAAGACTGAATATCACAGTAGGGAGTAATGGACTAGTGACTCCATCTTCTTCTAAAGATTATGATTATGGCTCACCAGTCACGCTAAATATAGCACCAGCCACTGGTTATGAAATAGATTCTCTTTTAATAAATGGTGAAAGTGTCACCGCAGAATTAAACAGTGATAATCTTACTTATAAATATGAAATAGATAGACTGACTATAGACACAAATGTTAGCGTTTCATTTACAGATATATACTTCACTCTTACTTCAGAAGAGTCAGAGTCTATAAACGGAACTACTACTGTGACAGCTAACCCTATTAAATATGGTGATGATTACACCGTATTATTCATTCCCCAAGACGATACTTATGAACTTTCTTATTTTTATATCAATGGCGAGAAGTTTGACGCATCTGAAGCTACGCCTTCAGGCATTAATCATACTTATGACCTAATAAATATATTAGAAAATAAAGTTATTTATGGAGTGTTTTCTAAAATCCAATGCGTTATCACTGTGATAGAAAATGCTAACGCTACTATTCAGCCTGGTAATAGCAGTTATAATATAGGATCTAGAGATGTTCTATTCTCTATATCTCCCGCTACAGGATATATAGTGACAGATGTCATATTAAATGATGGAAATGCAGATATAAATTTACACTTTACAGTTAGTGCATCTAATACCGTTCAAGCATTCATAGATGTTCTATTATCAGATTTCACGCTTAGAGTGGTGGTAATTCCATCAGAAATTAATATCAATATCGCAGCTATAGAAAACGGAAGTATAGATAAGTCTACTCATACTGTTGATTATGGTAGTGGTGGCCACGAATTTAATGTTTCGGCTGATAGCGGTTATAAGATCAAAGAGGTTATTCTTGAAATAGATGGTTTCAGTGTTTCTGTTCCTCTTTCTCTTAGTAGTGACGCTACCACAGCATCGTTTACATTGAATGATTTGAAAAATGATGTGCTTATTAAAGTTATTACTGAAGCTATTTAATACTTAAAAAAAAGGAGGCGCTAATGCCGATCAAAAAATATTTT
>CAYJMU010000099.1:0-2425 GCA_964371605.1 uncultured Lachnospiraceae bacterium | reverse complement strand
CCTAAGATAGCATACCTAGCTAAAGATGAAAAAGATTTCTTTAAGAGACTTGGAAAAATGATGGATATATCTGCTAGAAGTCTTAAGATCAAAAGAGATGTTATCACTGATTTGCTAAAAAATGGACTATATCCATACACTAAGAGATATCTAGGCTCATTCGATAGTCACTTCTCTACTATAGGTCTTATAGGTTTCAATGAAGTGGGATTAAATGCTAATTGGCTTAAGAAAGATTTAACGCATAAAGAAACTCAAGAATTTACGGAAAAATCATTAAACTTCATGAGGGAAAGATTATCAGATTACCAAGAGAAATATGGTGATTTATATAACTTAGAAGCTACGCCAGCAGAATCTACTACTTACAGATTCGCTAAGCATGATAGAGAAAAATATCCTGATATAATCACGGCATCAGAAAATAATACGCCATTTTATACTAACAGCTCACATCTACCAGTAGATTATACGGCTGATATATTTAGTGCGTTAGATGTTCAAGATAATCTACAGTCATTGTATACATCAGGAACAGTATTCCATGCGTTCTTAGGTGAAAGATTAGAAGACTGGAAATCATGTGCGAATTTGGTGAAGAAGATAGCTGATAATTATAAGCTGCCTTACTACACATTAAGCCCTACATATTCAGTGTGTAAAAATCACGGATATCTAACTGGTGAATTAGAAAGTTGTCCACATTGCGGTGAAGGGGTGGAGGTATATAGTAGAATCACTGGATACTACAGACCACTTAAAAACTGGAATGACGGAAAAGGTCAAGAATTCCTTCAAAGAAAAGAATATGATATAAAAACTTCAGTATTAGATAAGGCTGAGAAAAAAGCAGCTAAAGAAGAAGCGTGTAGCTCGAAAGAAAATTGTAATTGTGAAGATGATTGTAAATGTGAAAGCGATTGTTCTTGTGAGGGAAGCTGTGGGTGCTCAGAAGAAATGATGATAGATGAAGTGTGGTTATTTGAAAGTGAAACTTGCCCGAACTGCAAGATGGCTAAAATGCTTTTAGATAAAGCAGGCATAGAATATACTAGTAAACTAGCTAGTGAAAATGTAGACTTAGTGAAAGATTTAGATATCAAGCTAGCTCCTACATTAGTATTAGTGAGTGGAAGTGATGCTATAAAAATAGTAAACCTTTCAGAGATAAAGAAATTTATAGAAGAAACTAAAAATAAATAAAGGTAAAAAATATGAATGATATTATAATTATCGGTGGCGGTGTGGCAGGTATGACTGCGGCGATATATGCGGCCAGAGCAGGTAAGAAGGTATTAGTTATAGAAGGAGAAGCTATCGGAGGACAGATAGCTTCTTCGCCTATGGTGGCTAATTTCCCTTCCTACGCATCTATTTCAGGATTAGAGCTGGTGGACAAAATTTTCGATCAGTGTAATAGCTTCGGTGTAGAGTTCGAGTTCGAGAAAGTAGTGGGTGTGGATTTTTCTACTGCTGAAAAAAAAGTATTCACAGAAAATGGTGAATTTTTAGCTAAAGGGGTGATCATAGCTACTGGGCTTACTCACAGAAGATTGAACTTAAAAGATGAAGATAAATATTTAGAGAAAGGAATAAGCTATTGCGTTATGTGTGATGGTAATTTCTACGCAGGAAAAGATGTGGGGGTGGTAGGCGGCGGAAACTCTGCTATCATCAGTGCGTTGTATTTAGCTAATATATGTAGAAGCGTTTCGATTTTCCAAAATTTAAATATGCTTACTGCTGAAAAAACTATGCTTGAAAGCTTAGAAAAAACTAAAAATGTAAAAGTTTATCTTAATGCAGAAGTGAAAGCTTATCTAGGTGAAGAGCATCTAGAGGGCGTTCGGGTAATGAGTGAAAAAGAGGAAAAAGATATATCGCTAGATGGACTATTTCTAGCTATAGGTAAACAACCTAGCAGTGAAGCTTTCGCTGATGTGGTGTATACTGATGAAAATGGATACTTTTTATCTAATGAAAACTGTGATACTAAAGTGGCAGGCGTTTATGTAGCGGGAGATTGTAGAGTGAAAGGCGTAAGGCAATTAACTACTGCGGTAGCAGACGGCACGGCAGCTGCGATAAACTTATGTAAATACCTAGAAGAAAACTTGTAAAAAAGAATATTTTATAGTGAATATTAAATATAGAAAAAAGAGTGTATAAAAACACTCTTTTTTTAGGAAAAAAGGAAAATAAAGATAAAGTGCTAAAATTATAAATATATTTGCTAAAATAGAAAAAATCAGTTATAATAAAGATATAATAAATATTCTGCCTAGCAGAAATGAAATGGCTAGGTGAAGTGGGGAACTATGTATTCTAATAGTAAATCAAAATTTTTAAACATTCTTTTAATTTCGCTATCCATAGCGATGTTAGCAGTGGTAGGCTTTTTCGCTTACACAGATGCGTGGTTCAC
>CAYJMU010000098.1:0-2473 GCA_964371605.1 uncultured Lachnospiraceae bacterium | reverse complement strand
CTTACCCTGCCCATTTTAATGACAGTGATATTCCTAGTAATAGAAATTTTATTCTTAGCTATATTAATTAATAGTTTAGATATAAGTTTATTTATTTCTATATTCGCTGTAAACTTGCTACTACCATGGCAACAAGTCCTATTAATAAAAAAGAAAAAATCTAATTTTGGAGGAAGATAAATGATAGACAATGAAAAGAAAGCAGAAGTCATCTCTGGCGCTTATATTATGGGTGAATCAGAACCTGCTAAAGTAGAAAAACCAGTGCTTCCTCCAGTGGAAATAAAAAAGCCTGTGGAAAAAAAGATAGAAATAACTGACTTCATGAATAAACCTAAAACTGAAGAAAAGAAAGAAATTAGGAAAGAGGTACCCCTTACTTCTAAGACAGTGCCTGCTAAGCCGGTTAGTCAGGCTAAGCCTATTAATAATACTAGCAAAAAATTAGAAGAATATAAAAAAGTGGTGAAAGCATCTAATGTAGAAACCACTAAAAAAACTAATAAGCCAGTAGTAAAAAAAGAAATTTCAAGAAGTAAGACAGATAATAAAAAGCCAATATTATCTATTAAAGGCGTGTCTAAATATTTTAAAGATAGAGCTGCAGTAGATGATGTAAGTTTTAATATATATGAAGGCGAAGTGTTCGCCCTCATCGGGCCTAATGGCGCTGGTAAATCTACTCTTATAAAAATGATTACCGGTTTATCTAAAATATCACACGGTCAAATTTTGATTTCTGGAAAAGATATCACTACTGACTTTGAAAGAGCAGCTAAAAATATTGGCGGCATTATAGAAAACCCAGTTTTCTATGAATATATGAGGGGTGTAGATAATCTTAGATATTATGCTAGGTTATATGAAAATGTTTGTGATGCTAAGATAGATGAAGTGGTAAGATTAGTCGGAATGGAAAAGCGTATCAAACATAAAGTATCTACCTATTCATTAGGTATGAAGCAAAGAGTTGGTATAGCCCAAAGCATATTACACTCACCTAAACTACTAATACTAGACGAGCCTACTAATGGGTTAGATCCTAACGGCATTAGGGAAATGCGTGAGATGCTAAAAAAACTCGCGAAAGATAAAAAGATTTCTATACTAATTAGTAGTCACATTTTAGCTGAAATGGAGCTATTATGTGATGTGGTAGGAATAATAGACAATGGCAGATTAATAGAAGTGAAAGATATAAAATCTTTAGCAAAAATTCAAAACAAGAGCGAATATGCTTACTTGAAAGTAGATTATCCTAATTATGCTGGAAAATGTATAATGGATAAATTTGATATAGCTGACGTAAATGTTGCGGGCAGAAATGTGATATTTAAAACATATAATGCCCCTGTTCAAGAAGTGACAAAAATGTTAATAGAAGAAGGATTGAACATCTTCGGAGTTAACACTACTAAGAAAAATTTAGAAAGCATTTACATGAGCTTAGTTTCTAGTAAAACATCTATTAGGTAAAAGGAGGTAAAGATATGTTTAGATTATTCAGAGCAGAATTTAGAAAAATATTTTTCAAGTCTTCTGTCTTCTTTGTATCAGCTATATTGATAGCTGTATTAGGCTTAGCGGCCATGATGTATGAATTACCTACCCAACCTACTGGCACTCAAAACATAAAGGGTGACAGCATAAACTCTATATGGGCGATATTTGAAAGCGGTGATGAAAATTACTCTAAAGATGTGATAGACGCTAAGGTGGAGGATGCTATAAAAGAAATAGATTACTACATAGTAGATAATCCGGCTAAAGTAGAGATAAATGATTTATATGAAGATATTACATCAAGCTACTCAGATTATAACTTTGTGGTAAACTTAGACTCAGCTTCAGAAAGCCAAAAAGTAACAGCAAGAAATAATTTCAAGGCGGCTATAGAAAATTTAAGCGAAAGATGGAACTTTTATAATAATGAAAGTTTAGAAACATACCTATTTTCTACTAATTTTTCATATGCACAGCTTAATAGTGAAATATCTATTTATCTTAATTTCTTTAATACCCCTCTTGATTCAGAAAAAACTGATCACGAGCACACCCTAGATGAACTAGAGGAATATACATTTAATCCGCTGAAAGAAAAAATAGAAAGCATTAATTACTTCGCACCTAACAAAAATGAACTTATTAGATTTAGAAATGAAGTATTAAGTTTAGAAACAGTAGATTTAGATGAATTATTTGCTGAAATGACTGCGTTTATGACTACAGCTACAGATGATGATTATGAAGAACTGAAAGCGTATATAAATAAATATTATGCCCTCAGCGCTACTATCATAGAAACAGCACAATTAAAATTATATGTAGCAGCTTTCGATAATTACACAAATAGTGAAATCAATGAATTTAAAAACTTTGATGCGGTTAATTTTTATGAAATCAATGAAGATTATTCTACTAATATATACTTATTAGAAAATGATATGGCGGCGTATGAATTTGACTCAGCATA
>CAYJMU010000097.1:0-2529 GCA_964371605.1 uncultured Lachnospiraceae bacterium | reverse complement strand
TATTTTCCTATCAGCTGCGATTAATGTGAATGTTCATTTCCCCTCCTGAAAGCAACAATGGCTAAAATATTTAAACAAAATTAATTGTTTTTTAATAATTTATTATACTCTATTTTAACTGAAAAAATTTAAAAATGCAAATATTTACAAAAAAAAGTTATTCTCTCCTATTTAAAACCTTTCGGCCTTTCCCTTATAAGTATTTTTTACACAAAACTATGCGCACAAAAAAGCGATTAAATTATTAATCGCAATTGATTTATATTTCACTATTATCTTTTGACGTATTTGAGCTCCGCTATTCCATTGTGAACACTATAGCTTTCCAGTTTAAGCTCGCACTCCTCTTCGTAGTTTTCAAATAATTTTATTCCACTTCCTAGTATAGTAGGAATTATAGAAATGATAAGCTCATCAAACGCCCTATTTTTCAAAATTTCATTTACTATACTAGCTCCTCCATTAATCCATATATCGCCCGCTGTTTTTCCATTTTTCAATTTGTCTATAAATTCGTTTACATCTTCGCTAACAAATTTTACATTATCACTATCTTTCATATTTTTACTAGTAAATACATATGTGATCTTATCAGAATATGGATAATTGTCTACCGCTAATTCATTCACTACTTGATGATATGTTTTATAACCTAAAATCACTTCTCCTATCTTATCATAAAATTCCTCATATCCATTTATCTCTTGAACTCCATCACTCTGTCCTTTTAAGAATGCAACGCTCCCATTTTTATCTGCTATATATCCATCCAGACTCATAGCAATATATATAATCACTTTTTTCATATATTTCTCCTTCATGATGATTTTATCATATTTATATTTATAGCACAATAAATAAAATGCTTTTATTTACATTTTTTAAGTTTTATGCTATTATTATACTAGGAGATAAAAATATGAAAAAAATAATTATAGCTACAGCGAATGCTGGCAAAATCAAAGAATTTAAAGAAATATTTAGTGACTATGAAATTTCTAGCCTACTAGATATCGACTACCTAGATGAAATAGAAGAAACAGGTGAAACATTTGAAGAAAATTCATTACTGAAAGCGGCTACTATCATGGACTACCTAAAAGAAAAAAACATCACAGCTGACGTGATAGCAGACGATAGCGGACTATGTGTGAACGCTTTAGGCGGAGCACCTGGCGTATATAGTGCTAGATATGCAGGCGATCATGACACAGAAGCAAATATAAAAAAACTGATAGAAAATTTAGAAAATGAAGCTGATAGAAGTGCATACTTCAAATGCGTACTTACCATGCTCCACCCTGACAATACTCACGAATTTTATGTGGGAGAGTCTCACGGCGAAATCCTAACAGAAAAAGTAGGTGATGGCGGATTTGGATATGATCCGATATTCTTTTCTGATGATTTAAAAAAGAGTTTTGGCGTGGCTACAGCTGAAGAGAAAAACAGTGTTTCTCATAGAGGACGCGCAGTAAGTAAACTAAAAGAAGTTTATTTTAAATAGAAAAAAGATAGAGTTTATCTATCTTTTTTTATTTTTTAATTTGCCCTTCTTTTTCAATATTAGAAATGCTGCTAATAATATAAGTGCTATAACTGTTGGGATTGTTATTCCTAGAATTAATCCTAAACTTCCCATATCTTCAGCATCTAGCTCAGCCTTAGTTTTCACATCTTCTAAATTTGATTTTAAGCTATTTACATCATATGCTGTGATTTCATTGATAGCATCATAGCTATTAATTTTTTCAATTTCTGCATTTATTAATGACTCGATTTTTGTCCATTCACTTTCATTATAATCTTCTTTCGCAAATGAATTTTTAAGAGTATTAATAGTAGATAATAATATTTCACGATTAGCTTCAAGCTCGCTCACCACTAATACATTTAATGTTTTTATCACATGACCATAGTTATCATCTTCAGGAATATAAATAGCTGAAAACTCTCTATTTCCTAACTGCGAACCTATATTAGCACTTGCGTTTTGCCATGACCAACCTGCTGGCAATTCTATACTGCTTAAAGCAGCATCGCTATAGCCAGTAAGATCAGTAGGAATATTATAATCACCGTAAGTAGTACCATCTGCTTTATTTATAGTAAAATTAAAAGTAAGCTCACCTTTAAAATTTCCTTCTTCAGTAGCCTTGATAGTCACCTTAGCCGTGCTAGTGGCATTAATATTGTTAATATATCCAGTATATACATAGTCACTTTCTTTCAGCATAGGACTTAATATTTCAAGTGTTGGCTTCACTTCATTTCCATTATATGATCCAGCGAAATCAAAATCTTCAAACAATCCACTAGTTAAAGTGATTTTGTTTATTTTGAAATTTATGCTTATATCTGCGATGCTACCATCCGCCCAAGCATAATTATGCTTGTCTTTTAGGTGAATAGATGTAGCATAATCACCAGCATCAGTTTGTCTTAGATCATCGCCGTCATATTGGTATTCCATATATGTATTATCATAATTCATCACTAAGAATGTTTTTTCAAGACCGTTGTAATTTT
>CAYJMU010000096.1:1024-2605 GCA_964371605.1 uncultured Lachnospiraceae bacterium | reverse complement strand
AGCAATGGTTCAGAAAAAACTATTGATTTCGATATAAACATAGAAGGCGGTGATGGTTCTTTATACTTAGAAAAAACTATTGCTAATTCTAATATAACTGTAGCTTCTGGCGACCATAATCCAGCTATATACGCTAACTCTAGCATAACTGGAAACCTTGACTTTAATGCTAATTACGGCTACTATGATTTAGCTGATGTGACCGGTTCACTAAATGTAGATAGTGATACTGCTACACTGAAAATGAAATCTATCACTGGTGACTTTACTATAAATGCAGAAAAAATGAATGTGACTATAGATGAAATGAAGTCTTCTCATCTTAGCAGAATAACTATATCTTCAGGGGAAATCAATATTTCTAACAGCGTAGGCAGCTTGATAATAGATGCGGGCAAAGCTAACGTGAAGCTAGCTAATAGTGAGGCAGACATCGATATCAATGCTTCTTCAGGTGACGTAAACCTATCGTTTAAAGAAGGCGTGGAAGGGAATACACTAAATGTGAATTTAGATGATGGCGATCTTTCAGCTACAGGAATCACTGGAATCGTGACTACTAATGTAAAAGGTTCAGGGAAAGTAAACTTGACATTTAATAAAGTAATAGGTATGAGCCAAATAACAGCTACTAATGGCGACGTATCCATAAAAAGTCCTATATCTTCTTATGATGTTTTAGCTAATTCTTCTAGTGGAAAATTCTCATTAAATGTGGGAAGCGTGTCTAGCAAGACGCTGAATGAAACAGTTCATGTGAATGCTAACACTAATTCTGCTAATATTATCAAAATTACTACTAATAAAGGTGATATTTCAGTAAATGAATGATAGTGAAATAAATTAAGATATTATGCTGATTTAATTGACAAAATTTAAGAATAGATTTATAATAAAATTGTTTATGAAAATAGACAATTTTTTTAATAAAAAATTACTTTCTGCGGAAAATAATATGACTATTAGGAGTATATATGGCTAAAAAAGTGTTGAGAAAGAAAAAAAGAAAAAAGAAGCTCACTAAACTACAGAATTTTTTACTAATATTTTTGTATTGTTTTTTAGGCGTTCTAAGCGTTATTCCTATTTCAGCGGCTTATGTAGCTATCACAGGTGGGTTCAATCCGCCAGAAGTTCCTGCCGATAGTTATATAGTGAATTTAGATGAACTTCCTATAGAAAATGATCAGCTGACTATTTCAGCAGATACTGTTATAAAAATTTCTGCGACTAATGCGGAAAGCACTCAAGAAGATATCACTCTTACTATAGAAAAAGGGGAAGATGTCTTAGCTATCAGTGAAGACCCTAAAATGAATGAAGATATTATTTTGAGTCCTAAACTAGATGAAAACGGACACATCATAGGTGGAGAGGTGGAAATCAAGATTAGTAAAGGACTAACGTATAAAAACTTTACTGTGTTTGTAGATTCACCTATAAAAAGCTTTGATCTAGAACTTTTAGATGGCGTGGATGAAAATGAAATTTATATAGGTTCTACTTTTTCGGTAAAAGCTAATAATTTTCTTCCAGCTCAATCACTTCTTCCTTATGGTAGTGAATCTAAAGTGATTAAAT
>CAYJMU010000096.1:0-1014 GCA_964371605.1 uncultured Lachnospiraceae bacterium | reverse complement strand
CGGTCTACTGCTTCAGTTATAGCAGAAGTAGATGAAAATACTGGAGAGGTGACAGTTCACAGAACAGGTGAATTTAAAATCATTGCGGAAGTATATAATACATATTTCGAAGAAGCTAATGGTAATAATAGTGAAGCTATCATTTCTGATTCACTTGAGTTTATAGTAAATGCTAAATTAGTAGCAGGGGTGAATGTCACTACTAATGAATTAACTTTAAATTTCCATAAACTTACTAGCCTAAGCATTCTAAATGATCTAGGAGTTAGTTTATACGCACCAGAAAATAGTGATGTATTAGATGAAACACTTCTTGACCAAATGCAATATTTGAAATTTTACGGAACATATCTAGATCAAAATCAAAGATACATAGATCCAGAATTTTTAGATTTCGAAATTATTGATGATGAAATTAAGATTAAAGTTCTAAAACATATTTCTAGAGATCCTGCTATTTTAGTAGTTTTCGATGATGTCAGCGTAGAGAATGAGCTTACTGAAGCTCAATTGGCTGGTCAAGAAGCTATTGATATCAGCGGTAATCCTTATTCTAAAATTATTAATATAGATATTCCTTTCGTCGATCCGGTGATTTCTATAGATGCTGAAAATTCTCAAGGAATTTTCTTAGAGTATGAAAACTCATCTTCATTTAATGAATTTGATCTTAACGCTAACTCTACCTTGAAGGAAGGCTCTTCTTATACTAATGTGAAGTTTTTCGCTAATTTAGCAGATGTTAGAATAGATGATAATAACTATCTTATAGATGTGGTTCAGTCTAATATAATCTCTGTAGGTGAAGGCGCTGACTCTGTATATGTAGAAATAGCAAGTGGAATTATATCTCCTAATGATGTAGGAAATGTGAAAATCTATGCTGCTGTGATGCACACGTCTTATGATGGAACTATTTATAAAGATGAATCTTATACATCTGGAAATCATTATCTTACAGTAGCTATTAGTAGCCCAGTGGAAGTTTATATCACTAGGAAAATTAATACTATT
>CAYJMU010000095.1:0-2608 GCA_964371605.1 uncultured Lachnospiraceae bacterium | reverse complement strand
TTACGAATGAAACAGTTAAGAAAAATGATTTTTACCTAAATGTGAGTCACCTTTATGAACTATTAGCTTCAAATTATAGCGGTAGCACATCATCTAAAAATAATATAATTAATATGGTAGTAGGTGTATTAGATAAATTCACATATAACTTAGATGAAGCAGGAAGAGATAAATATATAACTGATATCACTAACATGTTCACCACTTCTATCATTATAAATAATGCTGATGTAAATAATTTCACATTAGAAGCTAGCGTGGTTAAAGATGCTATAGTCACCTATCTAGCAGATAATAATCTACCTCTTAATTACTCGATCTTTGATGAAAATTCTGGGAATATGAATGTGGCTGGAGTGATTCTACCTAATGCTACTGACTTTACTCTAAACGAACTTGGTAGATTTAGTTTCACTAATAGCGATATGGGCGCGAGTGAAGAATTTTATAATGAAGCTATAGCTTTCATAAATGAAGCAGGCACATATTCTTATGCTATAGATTTCATGCCTGAAAGCAGCTCTGATATTTTAAAATTAGCAGAGTATAACGGCACTACTAAAACAGAAAACGGAGTTGAAAGTTCATACACTCTTACTAATGAAGTCAGCTATCTACTAGACAATGTAGGCGGGATGATAGACGAGATTAGCAGCGTGTTCTTATACTTAGGTATAGGCTTTGCAGTATTTGCAGCCCTCATGCTTATGAATTTCATTTCTACATCTATCGCTCACAAGAAAAGAGAGATAGGCATCCTAAGAGCTATAGGTGCTAGAAAGAAAGATGTGTTCACTATATTCTTTAATGAAAGTTTAATCATATCTACTATAAATTTCATTTTATCTTCTGTGCTTACATTCGTGTTCGTATTAGTTATAAATGGATATTTAAGAACAGAATATAATATCATCATTACTATTCTAAGCTTTAGCTTTAGACAAGTAGCGCTAATATTAGGCGTGTCACTACTGACAGCATTCATAGCTAGTTTATTACCAGTTTCTAAAATAGCTAGAAAAAATCCAGTAGATGCTATAAATAATAGATAAAAAAAAGAGCAATTAATTTTGCTCTTTTTCTTTTTTTTTAGTTAGTAATATCATTTCCACATTTTTTACAAAATTTATCTTTTTCACTATTCATAGTTTCGCACTTAACACATTTGTTAAATAGTTTAGTTCCGCACTTAGTACAGAACGTTTCGCCTTCACCTATAGGATCGCTGCAATTAGGACAATTATTTCCCGCTTCATCACTAATAAGCTTACTAGTGTATCCTGTGATCACTATCTTCACACCTAATGATGTTATCGTTCCACCCACTGCCATCAACATGCCACTAGGAAGAAACAGTAGAAATGGAACTATCACTCCCACAGGAAAACCTGCCGTAGCGCCAGAATTCACTGAGTTTATACTGCTGATAGTAAATGCTGTAAAGCATCCTAAAACGCCTAAAACACCTAAAACCAATAGTGGCACGCCTATTTTAAGCAGTTTAGATCTAAGTGCTTTAGCCTTTTCGCTATTAGCTACATTATTTACATCATTATTCAGAGCCATCACCTGATCTCTTAATCCATTAAACATAATATCTCTCCTTTTACTTTCTGATAGTATAATACAATTAATTTTATTTTTTGTCAATCTATTTATATATCTATATGAAAATTCCTATTTATATTACTAAAGAGTGAGTTATATTGACATTTTTACTAAAAAAAGGTATAATATGATATGAATGAATTAAATATAAAAAAATACAAAGGATACTTTTTCGACTTAGACAACACACTTATCAATAGTGTAGAATTATGGAAAAATTTAGACTATGAATTATTAAAGACGCTAACGCCTAATGTGAGTGAAAATTTTCACGCAGAGAAAGTGAATTTTTTAAACAGTTGTAATGATGAGAATTTATATGTAGCATTATGCGGATTTTATATAGAAAGATATGACCTAAAAAATATTACTAAAGAAAGATTGAGAGAAATGCAGCTAGAGATAGCTACTCTAAAATTACGTCAAATCGAATATATAAGTGGAGCTGACACCCTTTTGAATCTCCTTAAAAATGATGATAAGAAAATTTTATTAGTGACATTATCTGATCGTCATTGCGTGAATATTCTAAAAGATGAAAATGAAAACATCAAGGCAGCGGCTGATTTTAATTTAATTTTCGATCATATCATCCCCTCTGATGATGTGGAAAACAGAAAGCCGAGTGGAGATTGCTACAGACTCGCCCTAGAAAAAGCTGGACTTAAAAAAGAAGACTGTCTCATCTTCGAAGATAGTCTCACAGGCGTTCTAGCAGCTAATGACGCAGACATAGATGTATGCTGCATCTATCATCCTGACAATGAGAATGATATAGATGTATTGAAGAAGAAAAGTACTTATTTCTTTTCTAGTTTCGAAGATCTGCTAAAATCAATCTAAAAAACCTTTTACATATAACCACTAAAAAAAACGCCCTATCGGCGTTTCTTTTTTTACATTTATATACTAGAGTAATAAACTATTATTTGTTCTTCTGGGTCGCTTTTTACAGCTTCATACATTTCACTAAATGTAGCCCATCTAACGCTTCCAGGTT
>CAYJMU010000094.1:0-2668 GCA_964371605.1 uncultured Lachnospiraceae bacterium | reverse complement strand
TCTAGTATAGAGTTTTATGTAGCGATTAATGGAAGCGGTGATATATTATTTAAACCAAATGTAGGCAAGCTGCTTACAGGAATCACTATAGAAGACGCTAGCGGAAATCAAACTAATGTGAACATAGGTGAAGTGAATGATGCTATAGCAAGAGGGACTAATACTGTCACTGATGTAAATACTGATATAAAAGTATATTTTATTTTCGGTATTACGGACGTTAATATTACTATTGCAGCAGATATTACTGAGGGCAGTAGAGGGCTAGTATCTCTTGCCTCAGAAAATGATTATAAAGTTAGCTTCGTGCATAGCATAGAATTCGGAGGCAGCTTCGATGTAGTAGCTTTAGCAGAAGTAGGATTCATTTTAGATAAATGGGTTAGAAATGACGGAAAGGAATATGCTGATACTACTCTTACTGTAGTAGCGGATGGAAACTGGACTTATACAGCTTATTTCGCACCTGTTAGCTATAGCGTGCAGCTAGAAATGACTCCTCCATCAGCAGGTGAATTTATAATTAATGGTGAATTAGATTTCTTAGACACTAATATAATTTTCGTAAATATTAATGAAGATTTAAGGGTGAATATCATCATAGATAGCGCAGTAGCTATAAAAAATGTGATGATAGGAACTAGTCTACTAGACGCAGTAAATGTGTCTGAAAATATTTTAGATGAAATCAAACTAAATAAATTTTATGACTTTAATAATATTTCTAACGATATTTATTTCTTAGTAGAATTAGAAGCGGCGAAATTCAATGTGGAAGTAGCCATAAACGGGAATGGTGATATTAATCCTAATATCGACATGGAAGTGGATTATGGAGCTAGTGCTACTTATAATATATTGCCAGATAGCGGATATATGTTAGGGTACATAAATGTAAATAATTACGCGCTAAGCGAAGAAGAGGTGAATATAGCTAAAAACAGTGGCGTCTTCACTTTAGAAAACATTCGTTTAGATTCTAGAATCATATTTACATTCGTTCCTCAGTCATATGATATTAATGTCATTATGGATCAGTTTGGGTCTATGACTTTGTCTGGAAATGCAGACTTTACTGTCACTACTTTGGATGATGGTAAAAAGATGTATACTCTAGAAAGAGAGTTCGGAGAAAGTGAAAGCATCTTATTCTCTCCTATTAATCCGAAATATGAAATAGAGCATATGTATATAAACGGAAGTTTATTAGATCATACTACGCTAGAAGAAGTTTTAGGCGGAGTGATGTATGTGATAGACTCTGTAAATTCCGACTTAAATATAGTAGTGAATTATACTATTAAAATGGTAGAAGTTTCATTAACTGAAAATGTGCTAAATGCAGGTAATCTATCAGGTGGCGGCATATATGAATATGGCACTACTGTGAATTTATCAGCTAGCGCGAAATTAGGTTATGTGTTCAGTCATTATGAATATAACGGCTATGTTTACAGCAGAAATGAAAATATATCAGTGTTTGCAGATGAAGATAAGAGTTTCTTAGCAGTTTATAATATTTTAGTTCATCTTACTGTTTCAGAAGGTGGAATGGTAGATATTACTTCTGTGATAGAAAATGATCTCGGCACTGAGTCACTTGCTCCAGGATTTTATGAAATAGAAGTAGAAGCGGGGAGTTCTCTTAGAATGACGGCGACTGCTTACGATTCATACTCATTCGCTGAATGGGAAAATGGATTAGGCAACTCAGTTAATTTTAATAGAAGTATAAACGCATTTACATCTCTTACTGCTAGATTCGAAGAGAAAAATATTAATGTAGACGTAATCATAGAAAATGGCGGCGTGAATAATGGCACTATTCTAAGAGGCGAGTATAAAGCAGGAGATAAGATAAATTTAAACATCTTAAATGAAAATGCAGACATATATACATTCTTAGGTTATGAAGCAAATATTGGAAGTGGCGTGTTCACTGATAGAGAGAGCCTCATAGCGACTTATGAAGTAAGTTTAGCTGATGTGAATGCTGGTAATGACATAATTATCACTGCGAAGTTCAGAGAAAGCGAATTTACTATTACTCTAGAAGATGTGACTAACGAAGGTGAATCTTCAGCGTTCATTCAGTTCCACGACGGAACTATAGGTAGTAAGGTGGTAAACACTTCTAATCTTCCTATGGTGATAAGCGTTAGTATGCCAGATGATTCTAGTCATCTATTTGACGGTTTCACTCTTAATCTCACTAATGGCGAAAACATTGAATATGAATTATTCAATGACAGGCTATATATGGTGATTAATTCGCTAAGTGCAGATGTGATCATTACAGGTAATTTCTCTATCAGATATTTTGAGATAGAGTTCGGCGTGAGATCGGTGGACGCGAATGGTGATATCCTTATTACTACTTCTGGGCTAACTGTAGAAGAAAGCACAGATAGTATATATTCATACCAAAAAGTGACAGTGAAAGCTGGAACAAGCTTATCTTTCGATGTAGCTCCAGATGCTAGCTATGAAATAGATGTGGTTTATTTAGACGGCATAGTTTATAGCTTAGAAGAGTTTAACAATCTTTTAGTTAGCGGAAATTCATATGAAATGGTCAATATTCTAAGATCAGTCCAATATATAGTGACCTTTAAGCTTATCGAGTATGAAGTGTCAGTAGTTTATGATATTGAAAACGCAGGAAGAG
>CAYJMU010000093.1:0-2740 GCA_964371605.1 uncultured Lachnospiraceae bacterium | reverse complement strand
GACCAAATAGAAAACGCGAAAAAATTTTTAGCAAATAATTTAGCGCATGTACTACTTGAAGAAGAGCTAAACGGTGACCGACTTCTTTCTGAGATCACCGCTCTGGAAAAAGGTGGAATGAATCTAACTAAAAATATTTCTAATCATCTGAAAGAAAATGATTTATACCATGCCAATGAAAATATAGTAAAGCTGATAGTAAAAGTGTCTAAATAAATATATTCGAACAAATGTTTGACATTATAAAAACTATGTGTTATTCTCATATTTGAAATTATTTTATTTTAAAAGGAGGATTAGTGAAGGCAGATATAATGTATGGCATACTATTAAGATTATTAGATAAAGATAAAATCAAGGCAAAATATTTAGCAGAAGAGTTCGAAGTAAGTGGTCGCACCATATATAGATATTTAGACGTGCTTCTCTTGTCAGGAGTCCCTATCATGACTAGGACTGGTAGATACGGAGGGTTTTATATAGAAGACGATTTTTTTCTAAAAAAAGATTATTTATCAGTCGCCGAAAAAGCATATTTAAAAGGTTTATTAATGAAAGAAAAAAGTCATGAAGCTAAAACTATACTGCTAAAATTATTTTAACTTTCTAGCATGAAAATGAATAATCCCTTTCTATTTACACAATATAAAACAACTATTAGGAAACTAATAGGAAACTTAGAAAAGGAGAATGGTTATGAACGCTAAACTTTTTAAAACTGGTACTAACCAAAATGCAGGAACATACTCTTGCACTAATTGCGGCACAGACGTGGCATTAAGTAAAGATAATTCTAGACTTCCACCATGCCCACACTGCAGCAATAATTTCTTTACTAAAGAGTAAGAAAAAAAGGCGGCTAATAATGCCGCTTTTTTTATATAAAAAATGAAAATATTTTTTTAACAAAACTCTTGACAAAAAGATTAGTATATTATATAATCTAGAAGTAGCCTAAAAGCTATAGATATATGGAGAGTTGGCTGAGCGGTCGAAAGCGGCGGTCTTGAAAACCGTTGAAGTGAAAGCTTCCTGGGGTTCGAATCCCTAACTCTCTGCCAAACGATTATATGAACGGGCTAGCTTTTAGTTAGTCCGTTTATTATTTGGAGGAAAACAAAATGATTGAAGAGTATAAAACAACAACACATGATAAACTTTTTAAATTATTAAAAAAACTTGATTTAATAGATAATAATCCGAATAACAATGCTCAAATTCTATGTCATGGCACAGGGCAACGAGGCTACGACCATTTAGATGATATATTATCTAGTGGACTAGAAATCAAAAGATCCCATGAAGGTGCCAATAATTATAGAAGCTCAGGACTTCTTTCTACCAATTCTCTACAAAATGATAGCCAAAATAATGTGAGTAAAGATTTTGCTTCATATAAATACACTTCTGTTAATGATGGCTGCACTTATACTATTATAAGCGTGATTCCCCAAAATTTAGACGGCATATTACTAGGAAAAATCATACCGAATAATAAAGATATTGAGAAAAGCTGTTTTCTAGATTATCTTAATATAAATAAACTTCCTTCTGAATTTATATTGGGATGCGTAAAAAGCGATTATAATTGCACTGAAGACTCTCCAATATTTTTTAAATTAAATGAAAATTTTTGGGCGTTAAATGAAAACAATGTAAACAAATGTAAAAACGCTTTAGATTTGATTGCAAAAGAAAGAGGTCGCGAAAGTTTTGAAAAAGCAGTAGCTGAATTTATAAATGATGTTAGCATGCATGAAAAAGTAAATAAATTGCGACAACAAAAAGGACTTCTCACCTATTCAATGCCCGAGTTTGCGAAAAATCTTGTAGAGCAATCATTGCAACTTGAACAAGAACAAATGATGAGATGATTTTTATAAAAAAATATGATTTTGACATATAAACAATATGATATTACAGTTTACTAAATGAGCCTAACGGCTCTTTTTTTTATTTTCTAGTGAAATTCTCACCCCTTTGGCGTAATCTCGCTTCTCTCGATGATTTCGCCGGCAGCATAGCTGCTACCATTCTATTACGAATCCCTAACTCTCTGCTAAACGAGCCTAACGGCTCTTTTTTTAAAGCTCTTTGACAGCTATATTAAATTATGCTATTATTAATGAAAAATTATGGAGAATTAAAGTATGAAAAAATATAATGTAATCACGCTATGCGGCTCTACCAGATTTAAAGATGATTTTCTACGCACTCAGAGAGATCTCACCCTAAAAGGAAACATAGTGATACCTCTATCTATATTTAGCCAGAGCGAAAGCCTTCCCCTAGATGAAAGTGCTATAAATATGCTCGCTGAGATGCATAACCAAAAAATAGATATGGCTGATGAAATATATGTAATCAATAAAGATGGCTATATAGGAGAAAGCACCCAGAAAGAAATAGCCTACGCCACTCTAAGAAAGAAAAAAATCACCTACATGGAATAATCCCCCCTTCTCCATAACCAAAAAAAAAGATGGAATCCTCCATCTTTTTTTATATGATTTTTCAAATCGCTCTTTACTAAAAGCTATCCATCATTCTTCTAAATAAGTAATATAATAAGATATTTCCATAAAACCATCTTTATAATATTGTTTTTTATACTTTATACCAATAATAGTTATAATATCCACTTGCTGATCTTAGCTTAATCGCCATATCCTCTGGATCTGATACATTATAAGCAGATCCAGCAGTGTGTGAATTCGAACTAGTCCTATACCATTCAGTA
>CAYJMU010000092.1:2525-2792 GCA_964371605.1 uncultured Lachnospiraceae bacterium | reverse complement strand
AATTTCAGCGTTAGTTAAGGTATAAGTAGTCTCATATATTTTTGTGAATTCGTTTTCATTATCTGAAAAATAAATTTTATAGTGATCTGCATTTTCTACCGCACTATATGTGATAATAGCGTTTTCACCGCTTTCTATTATCGTCAAATTATTAGGTGCTAATAGATTTAATTTCACGCTATAATTTTTCGTTTCAGAGAACTCAGCTAGAAAGTTAATATCCCCTTCCACTGCTTTGATTTTCACAGCATAATCATTAGGCAAACT
>CAYJMU010000092.1:0-2515 GCA_964371605.1 uncultured Lachnospiraceae bacterium | reverse complement strand
TTATCTGTATTGTATTTATAGCCTATTATACTATTATTTGCCACTATCATATATCCAGTCACGCCTTCTATGCCTGTCCAAGATAATACTGAATCATTAATTATTAAATTATAATGCTCTACTTTTATCTCTTTATCCACTATATGAATAGTATGCTTAGCTGATAAATAGCTGTCTATATAGTTATCCCCACCTATAGCCTTTAACTCCACTGTGAAAGTTTTCACAGATTTAAGGGCGGTATAGATATTGAAATCTATCAAGAATGTAGTAGAAGTGATATCATTTTCTATATTTATTTTTTCGTCACCATACTCACCTTCATATGTTATTATCATATTATAATGAGTCGCATTTTCTGATTCATTCCATCTTATTACATATTGATCAGCACCATTTTTCTCGCTACTTACATTAGTCGGAACGCTTAACGTTTCTGTTAAATGATAGCTTACACTATTCCCCTCTATACTTGAACTTGAAATGTTTACATTTTCACTTTCTGCTTTTACCTTGAAAGTGTATTTTCCTACCTTTAATTTTGATCCATTAATATTCGCCGATAATGACATAGATAAATTAGTAGTATTATATCTGATCACATCACTGCTACTCTCGCTATATATTTCTACAGTATAACTATCTGCATAGTCTATACTATCCCACACTAATCTAGCATTGCTTCCACTACCTGATATTCTAGCCGTAGATATGTTTTCTAATTGGTATAAAATTTCATGATCAAGCTTATCACTATTATTACTAGAAAGATAATTAACATTACCTTTATTAGAAGCTTTCACAGAAAAATGAAGTGACGCTCCTGGCAATGCATAGCTAGTGAAATCAAACCATGATGCGTCCACTTCTGCTATATTAAATCCGTTATTATAAACATAATAGCTGCCCGCATTTTCTACTGGCGACCAACTTAAAGTATTTCCAGAAATGCTAAGGTTGCTCGGAGCTGGTAATTGAGATGAGTTATCATATATCAAAATCGAGCTAAACTCGCTATCTCTATATCCGTCCTCAGCTATATACTTAGCTGAAAAATAATAAATTATATTTTTAGTTAATAAGTTTTCATCAGTTAAATTAATAGAGTTTTTCTTACTAGTGATCAGCTCTACCATTTCCCCATCTTTATCTTCAGTGTAATATATTCTATACTCTCCCGCATTTTCGCTTTCTGGCACAGTTAATATTACATCTCCGTCTGCAGAAGTTATCACATCTAAAGAAGATGGGCTAACTAATACAGGGTAATATTCCGCATCCTTATCAAATAGAAAAAAGACAGGACTTAAAATCCCGAGAGAACATATTATTATTCCTAAGATTCCCAGTATTGTCTTTAATATACTATTTTTTGATTCCATTTAGTTTTAATCCTTTTTTCTATTATCCAGAACTAATTAAATTATTCGAATATTTTATTTAACCATGTAGAGTCTACATTTTCCCATGCTGCGTTCACTGAATCTTTATTCGCTTCTACTACATAAGTAGTCATAGTGAATTCTATTCTAGCACCTTGATATTCTTGTAAATCCCATAACTGTATAGAATTAGAAACTTCCTTAGTAGTTTCTTTCGCAATTATTTCATTATGATAAAATGTTAATACCCCTTTATCTAATACGATAGTTTCATCTGCGTCGCTCACGAAATCATCTTTATAAATATCGTTTTTTCCTTCCTGCCATACTATTTCAGTATTGTCTAATTCAATAATTTTATAAGTGATTACAGATTTTACTAGAACTGATACATTTGAACTGCTATTATTTATAGTAGCTGTGAAAAATATTTCATCATTGTTAATAATGTTTGTCGAACTTAAATCTGTAGTAGTATCAGACGTTCCTACTTTAACAGTGATATCGTCCACATCTATGCTAGTTTCCAGTTCCGCCACTCCGGTATCATCTGGTCCAAACACATCAAAAACGAAAACTGCCACACCAACGCCAGCCACTAATAAAAGTAGTAAAAGTAATAATACTATCAGCGTTTTCTTTTTGGATTTCTTTTTTTCATCCATTAAAAATTCTCTTTGAGCAGTTGCCACATCTTCTTTTATTATTTCTTTTCTGTCTTTCATAAATTCGCTCATAATAACCCTCTCCATTAAATTGCATTTTACTTATACTAAATATATAATATTTACAATATATTGTCAAACGTTTAAGTGAAAAATATACCAATTTAATAACATTTAGTATATTTTTTTCACTTTAGTGCAAATTAAATTATCTTACACTATAAGGCAGGATTTATATATGAATAATGATAATTTACAGAAACCAAAAGAAATCAAACCTAAGAAATCGGGCGCGGTTATAGTATTAAGCATTCTATTAGTGGTGAGCATAAGCTTAGGTATATCTGCCACTTTCTTTTCAGCAAATGACGCATCCACAGGCACAGCCACTATAGGAGAAGCTATAAATGTTTCAGTGGCCCCTAATACTAGTAGCGTAGAATTATTCACCATAGCTAATAGTGCCTT
>CAYJMU010000091.1:1725-2846 GCA_964371605.1 uncultured Lachnospiraceae bacterium | reverse complement strand
ATTGGCTATATTTTTTCTGTTAATCGAAACTTCTTCATCATTAATCAAAACTTTGATTTCATCATCACTAAATGAAACTAATTTAGCTACGAATAGTTTTTTGCCATCCATTTTATCAAATAGCTTGATCTCTATATCATTGCCTAAATTTCTGTTAAAGTCTTTATCTTTTTTTAGCGGTCTATCTAAACCTATACTTCCTACATTTAGAGTATATTGTTCGCCATTAGTCACATCATGCTCGTCAAGAAGTGGATCTATTAGTCTGCTTACCGCTTCACAATCATCGATCTGAATGCCTCCCTCTTTATCTATAGCTATGGTTAAATTCATGCCATTGCTTTTTTTAGCATATTGACACCCGTTTCAGCAGCTACTATTTCACTAATCAGCTCTTCCACTCTTTCTGCTACATTCTTACCTTTCATAATTCCTCCAAAAATGCCCAATTTATGAATATAGGAGTGGAAAGCTCCACTCCTATATTTACATATAAGCATAATTCACTATTATTATATCACAATGCCACCCATAAATCAAGTGACATTTAAAAGTTTTTTGTTAATTCTAAAAATACTTTTGCAGTGGCCACAGCGTCATTTACCGCTCTATGTGCGCCAGTAAGATCTATCTTCAGATGATTACAAAGTGTTTCTAGTTTAAACCTCTTTAGGTGTGGCAATTTCTTTCTAGCTAATGCTAAAGTATCTATTAGCTCATTTTCGAATATGTATCCATAATTTCGAGCATTACTGTTCATTACCGCTATATCATAACTCATATTATGAGCTACCAGCGTTTTGCCATCAACGAATTTAAGAAAGTCCACTAAAACTTCATTAAATTTAGGTGCATCCTTCACCATATCATCATAAATATTATTCACCCTGCTGGCATCATCGGGTATGTGCATTTCAGGATTCACGAAGGTTTGGAAAAATTCTTTTATTTCCCCATTTATTATTTTAACAGCACCTAACTCTATCACTTTACAACTATTAGTATCAAGTCCTGTAGTTTCTGTATCAAAAACTACATACGTCTTATCCTTTAGATCTAAATGCTTTTCTTCATGCGAATTAAATAAGTCAAACTGCACTGTCATTTCATTTTTATATGGC
>CAYJMU010000091.1:1282-1715 GCA_964371605.1 uncultured Lachnospiraceae bacterium | reverse complement strand
ACGAACAAGTATTCTGGCGCAGGTTTTACCGCAGCAGAAGAAAGCTTGTTTTCGAGTTCATAAAAACACTTCGCAATAGATTTAGTCTGGAAATAAAAATTCCCTTGATACTCTTTCACTACTGCATTTATTAATATTTTATCTCTGAAAGCTAATGATTTTAAAATTTCACTGTTTTCTGAAGTAAGAGGAAAGCTAGTGCTCATCATCGCCCCACTTTCTTTTAAGACTATTTTAAGCTTCATTTTTTCTTCCACTTTTTCACTACCATCTTTTAATTTCACCCTTCTTTCATATGGCTGCTCTAAAATAGTATTAATTTCATTTGATAATAGCGATATTGTAATAGCATCTAAAGCCATGAATTTCCCTCTCTATTTTATGTTATAAATAACTTTTAATTTTATTTATAGCATTTTCTATATCTATATTT
>CAYJMU010000091.1:0-1272 GCA_964371605.1 uncultured Lachnospiraceae bacterium | reverse complement strand
TTAAAAGGCTCTCCATATAAATGCTCTACTTCAGACAATAAATATCTGTTCTCCACTTTTTTAGGAATATAACTATTTTTATAAATGTCGATTTTTTCTATTTTCTCTAAATCATCATTTAGTTTCTTAGACTCTCTCACACCGATGTGTTTAATCATTATTTTTTCGCAATGATCGTTATTGATTTCTTCTTCTATTTTTGATAGCATATTTTTATCTTTTTCTATTTCTAAATGAGTATAAAACTCTAATAAAAAGCCATTTTCTATCTTGCTAACTTTTATATTTTCCTTGTCTACTATATTATCGAAAGTGTTGTATTTTTTGATTTCTTTTAAGAACAAATTTTTAGAAATGCTTTCATCTAGAAAGTCACGCTTGAAAATCAGTTCTATCTTTACATCATTATTTGAAAAATATTCTTTAGTTAGAGAGGTGATTTCTTCTCCCTTTTCTTTGCTTATTATCATTGAATTTTCATGTAAAAAAGTAATACATAGAGAATTTTCATTTTCTCTATATATTACATTATATACCTTGATGGCATTTTCATTTAAATTCATTTTTCTATTAATAAAATCTAAAAAGTCTTTCATATAATCCTTATAATCAATTGATATAGATCTGCTATTATAACTAATCCAAATAGTAGTATCAATCCGACTGCATTGATAGTGTTTTCTATTTTAGGATTTATAGGTTTTTTTCTAATCCACTCTACAGTAGTGAAAACCATTCTCGCACCATCTAACGCTGGAAAAGGAAGAAGATTAAACACTCCTAAATTCACCGCTATCAGTGGTAATAATATGAGTAAATTTAAAATATTTGCTTGCGAATATGTCGCGATAGTTCCTATAGTAGTCACCGGCCCACCCAGACCTGAAAGTCCTAATTGCCCTGTGATTAATTGGAATAATATATCTAAAATTTGCCAAGCCAGTTCGAAAGTAAATGGCACCGCTCTTAAAAGAGCTTCCCAGAACGTATGCGCGTAAGGAATAGTTTCCACACCTAAAGCCGTATAAACTATGCCGTCATCAGTAATTCTATATAACAAATCTACTTCTATATCTAAAGTTTCACCCTCTCTCTTCACTGTTAGAGAAACTTTTTCCTCTTTAGCTACGCTTAGAATAGATGATAAACTATCACCTGTAGCGAAGTCTATTTTCACTCCATTTACATGAGTAATCGCGTCACCTGAAAGGATTAAATCATTCACGCTGCTAGCTTCACTGAAATCTTTTATGATTTCGGCATCTACTAATT
>CAYJMU010000090.1:0-2859 GCA_964371605.1 uncultured Lachnospiraceae bacterium | reverse complement strand
GTGAAGAAAGAAGACAAGGAAGATATTAAAAAAATAAGAAGATAAAAGAAAAAAGAGGGCATCCCTCTTTTTTTTAGTAGAATAAAGTTTTCTTTTTCTTCTTCTTTTCTTTAGTCAAGAATAGCAGGAATATAAGCATACCTATCGCTATAGTTAACAATATTATACCGATTATGATTTCAGTTCTAGA
Source organism: uncultured Lachnospiraceae bacterium (assembly GCA_964371605.1). Classification (GTDB taxonomy): domain Bacteria; phylum Bacillota; class Clostridia; order Christensenellales; family UBA1242; genus CAYJMU01. Next base: position 2,669 of record CAYJMU010000090.1, on the reverse strand, counting down.
TATTTCCACATAAAACTCAGCTGAGATGTCTACATTAGATGCAGGCATGATAAAGGTGTAAGTTCCTGATTCTTCTGAAAAAGAAATGTTTTGCCCTCCTGAAGTTATCTTTAAACTTCCCTCACGCAGAGTGAATCCGAAAGAGGGCGAAAGTGTGAATGAAACTGTTTCTTCCTGATAAAAAGAATTTTCAGTGAAATTAATTTCGCCATTAGTGATCTCAGTGTCTATGCCGATGAAGTATTTAGGTTTTTCTACTATAGTTATATTTCCTAAATGATTAGATTCCAACTCTGCATCATAAATGTTTTCATTAGCTAGCTGAATGGACCTCATTTCACCATCACCTTTTAATTCTTGTCTTATTCTAAAGAACACCTCATAATCGCCTATGCTGAAAGCGTCTTTTTCTTCAGGGAAGATTTTCACATGATATTCTTTCATTTCTTGACTCTTTAGCATTCTCATATCTATGTCAGTAGCGAAAACTAAAACTTTTTCCTCATTTTTCAATATAATTTCAGCTACTTTTTCTTTCACCAAATTTCCAAAGCCAACATTTTCTATATGAAACTTTAAATCTATAGATGCATTGTTTTCTTTATATGAAAAGGATCTTAATACATACCTATACCCCAAATGATTTTCATAGTAGTGATACTCATTGACCTTTCCGCTATACACTTCATCGCTACCAGTATATGTTTGACTTTTCCATAACTTCATAGGGCCATAATCTCCATGACCATTCACATAAGTGATATGTGAGAGAAAGCTTTCTGGCTCTACATTTTCCATCTGGTGAAATTGCTTTTGGTACTCGTCAGTTATGCTAGGAATGTTTCCAGAGAATTCTCCACCGTAATAGGTGTGTTCTGCTTGATAATCGAGCCAAGCGTTTATCTCAGCTCTATTATTTCCATTCCATGTGCCAAGATCGCTATCGCTACCTAGATATCCGTCATTATATATGCCTACTCTTTTAGCACGAATGCCATATTTTTCGATATAAGAAATGGTGTCAGTGATATTGCTTTCAGTGATAGAGTGATTATATTCATTATTAAACCAATGTAAAAAATAAGATGGTCGCCTTAACAAAACGCTCACGTCATCAGGAGTGGCGTCTAGCCAAGCATTAGTAAGAAAGTGATAGGTATATTTATCATTAGCCATAGGTGTAGAGTGCTGCTCTCCCCAAGGCCCTACCATCCTAGTTTCTACCGCCATTATCACATCGCTATACTCAGTTATCACTTCACCAAGCTGAGCTATGTGCGCCTCTACTAAACTTCTGCCCGCGCTAGGCTCTGCATAAACATATGTGTTTCTAAATGTGCCATTTGTATTTTCTTCATCTGTAAAGCTAACTTCGCCGCTCTGGCTATCATAATAAAACATAGCTCCTTTTCCGTGTACGTTATAGCTGAATGCGACTACCGCCACTTGACCTACATTTCTACACTTTTGGAATATATCTCTAAGGCTATTTAGTGCCACGTCTGTGATGAGCTGATCTTTGCCGTGATATGCTACTACTTTTCCGCTATTTCCGTTTAGGACGCCATCTTCTACTGCTACTGGACCATTATCACTGAATGCTTCCAGCCCGAATCTCAACCCTACATAGCCTACATCATAATTTTTCATATCTTGACCGAGCGTCCATTCATCCCAAAATGATTGGGATTTAGTAGCGCTTAATTGACCTCCGCCTGAAAAACTTCTGCCGCGTTCTGGATTATAAAGCATATCGATGCTCTCTTCATAGTTATGAGTGGCAGGAAGGCTAATATATTCGCTTTCTACCGCAGAAAAGAGCTCTTCAGCGGACAACGCTACATCTTCCTTACCATTTATATTCGGCGAGAAAAAGAAGCTTAAACAAAATAGTAAGCTTAAAAAAATAGATATATATCTATAGTTTTTCTCTTTCACGCATCTCATGACTACATTTTAGCATAAAGAATATAAAATTTCTAGTATTTCTTTTTAAGAAAACTAAAAAACTCAGTATTGACATAGGTCACGTTTAATGTTAAAATTAAGGCAGAAACAAGGAGGCATTTATAATGGAAAAAAATAAAGTAAACTATACTCCCACTAAGAATAAGCTGAATGAAGAAACAGATTATACTTATCAAGAAAAATTAAACGACTCTATAATTGAAAGAAATAGAGATAGCAGCGCTGATGAGCAAAAGGTAGCGTTCAAGCGTAGCACTAAGCTAGCATCACATGTATTATGGGCAGATGATTGCGATATTCAAAGCGGCGGTCAAGGTTATACATATGACAGGCATAAAGCGGCAGTGGATATGGTGATGAGTTGCTGGAATGTGATATATGGAATAGGCGGGGACATGCATGACAACGCTAACAAAAATAGTGCAACAGATGTATTCGGAAACAGAATAACACCTAGTCAATCTATTACAGCTATGGAGATGTTATACTCTGAATACAAGGACAAAATCTCATTTATCATCAGTGGTAATCATGATGGGCACTGGGGCTCAAGACTAAGTTCTACCAACCTATCTATGACTAAGCATACTGCAGACATATTAGGAGTGGACCATATTCCATTCGGACTTATATACCAACTACCTATTTTAACTCCAGACACATTAGAAGAGAAATATATGAATGTGTTAGTTAGCGAAAGA
>CAYJMU010000089.1:0-2901 GCA_964371605.1 uncultured Lachnospiraceae bacterium | reverse complement strand
TTCGACTTTTCACAATTAGAAGGTATAATTTAACTAAAACTTTCTTTTAATCTAATTTTCCACGTTAAAACATTTAGCAACCACATTGGCAGCTAATATTACTAGAAATTTATATAATAAAGGAGAAATATATGTTTAGATTTGATCACTTTCCGCAATTTATACCATATCATAAAAAATTAAAACTGCTTGATAAGTATTATGATAAAATTGCATATAAAAATGTGTTAAGAGAAAGAACAAAAAAAGAAAGGGAAGCGCTAGATAAAATAGATGAAGTTATAAAAAAAGTTAAAGAAGAGTATGGAGAAGTAATATACCAAGCTTTTAAGGATATAAAGCCTCAATATTACAGTTTTAGAGTTGATCACAGAAAGTATTTTAATTGGGAGCAATTATTTATTCATGAAAAATATGATTTTGAAAGTTGTAAGGAAAATTTAGTAGGTTTGGTGGAAGATACTAGTACATTTAAATTTCCACCTAAATACTATGATCAAGATTCGAGAATTAATAAAGAAAAAATATTACCACCAATTATCAAAAAAACTTTTTTCAAAACAGTATATGATGACAAAACGCTTCCAGAGGTAGAAGGCTTTAAAATGGATGAGGGCGAGCAAGAACCAGAAATAGAAAGAGATGAAATAAAATATAATAGCGATGTAATAGATAACAGAGCTGGGGAAATGGAAAAGCTTGATTCCAGTTCAGCAGAGTATGAAAAGAATCTGAAAAAGCTTGAAAAGCAGATCAAGGAATTTGCGAAAACAGTTGAGATCAGCGAAGACTTAGAAAAATTTTGTAAATCTATGAGAAATCTAGATGGTAAGAAAAAATGCTATTATTACGGCTCGAATAATGCTAGCTTCATCGAAATAGAAGAGGTAGTGCCAGTGAGTAAACTCAGAAAGCATACAGTAGAAGTGCTAGTCGATTATGGAAATGATATAACGGTATGTTACCAGAAAATACTAATTTTCGCTATTGCTCAGAGTGGATATGGGTTCTTCGCTATGAATTATAAAGATGAAAAAAATCCGAATGTCGTATATTTTGACTTCGAATTTAATGGTGGTATAAAGGTAGCAGATAATATATTAGACTTTAAAAAGAAACTAGAAAAAGACAGGGAAGAAGACTTCGACTTTTCACAATTAGAAGGTATAATTTAACTAAAACTTTCTTTTAATCTAAAGTATAGAAATTATGTTTTAAGTTTTACAAATAGGGAAATTTTAATTAATACTTTACCACAAAAAATCAAACTTTAAATTTAAGTTTGATTTTTTTTGCATAATATATAAAGATAAAAAAACACTTAAAATAGTTCGCAAGATTTCAAGAGCGGACTAAAGTTAATAAAAAAACTAAAACGATAGTCGTCTTAGTTTTTTCTTGGCGGAGAAGATGGGATTCGAACCCATGCGCCCTTTTACAAACCTAACCCCTTAGCAGGGGGTCCCCTTAACCACTTGGGTACTTCTCCAGTTTTTACTTCTTTAGTATACCAAGTTTTATCTTAATTGTCAATTACTTTTTTTATTATTTTTTCTCTTTATTTATTTGGTTGGGTATTTTCTTTTCATTATCGTTTTGATTAGCCTTATTCCTATCAGCAATAGGGTGAGGGCTAGAAATATGATAGTAAAATAATTCGGGTTAATTTTCAGTGTGCTGATAGATAAGAGTATGATTAATCCTGCTATTAAATTTCCTATAGAGATAGCGATCAGGCTTTTTAGGAAGCTTAGTTTCAATACTCTAGATATAATAGAAGCTGAATATGCGCCAGTAAGAGGCAGGGGTATAGCTGTGAAGGCGGAGAGGGCAAAGTATTGGTTTTCGTATTTTAGCTTAATATCTTTTTTGATTTTAATTAGTTTAAGTAATTGCAAAATGATAGCAGTGCTGAGTGTGCTGCCTAAAAATGAAATAAGTAGTGCTACAGTAGGCGATAGAGGGGATAGCCAATAGCTAGCATTAATGCCGAAAGGTATGGCTAGGCGGATTTCGAACACCGGCATCATGGATAGTAAAAAAGTGGCAATATAAGGGTTGTTGCCAGAAAGAGAAATAATAAATTCAAAAAACATATCGATCATAAAACATTATATGAAAATAAAAATAAAAAAAGAATAAAAAGGCAAAGTGAAAATTATATTGACTAATTAGAAAAAATAATGTATACTAAGAAAGTATTTTAGGAAAAGAAAAATCATTCATAAAAATACTGATATATGAATGCACTCGTAGCTCAGCTGGATAGAGCGCTGCGCTACGGACGCAGAGGTCTGGGGTTCGAATCCCTACGGGTGCACCAAATAAAACCTAAATTAAAGTTGTTTTTAGTTTAGGTTTTTTGTTACATTTATCATGATTTTATAAACTCACTAATTGTCTCGTCATTATAAATAAAATTTTCTCAAGGTTTAAGATTTGACTTGTTATATATTTAAAAGTTTGGTATAATAGGGTATTGACAAAAAATAGGAGATTATAAATATGAGTAAATTAGCAAAATTAATTATCATAATATCTGCATCAGTAGTGGCGCTTACGCTAGCTATAGTGCTGCCAATAGTGCTAACGGCTAATGCTGGTGATGCTAGTGTGAAGGTAGAGTTTTTTAATGAGAGCGGTGAAGTGATGTTTTCTGAGTCTATAGAAAAAGATAGCGCTTTAAGTGCTGAGAGTGCGAAGGTGAACGGAAGCGTAGGGGAAGATGTGATAATATATGAATATTACCTAACTGAAGACTTCGCAAATGACCCGATAGTATTTCCGTTAACAGTTTCGGCGGACACTAAGCTTTACGCTAGAATGGCTAGAGTATTAACTAGTGATGACTTTTCAGGTGTAGAAGATGAATCTATAGCAAGAGAAACTTACTATAGATAT
>CAYJMU010000088.1:0-2986 GCA_964371605.1 uncultured Lachnospiraceae bacterium | reverse complement strand
GAGAGTGAGCAATGCTTATACTATCAATTGGTATACTACTGCTACTAATTCTGCTTTCTCTTTAGCATATTCAGCTTATCCAGCTACTATAGATTTAGATGCCACTCAGATTTCTTATTACAGCAGTAATGAAGACATTTTAGAAATCAATAGCCTTCAAAATGGCGCGCCTGAATACATATTTAAAAAGGAAGGCTCAGTAGACGTTTATATATTTATTCGCTATAGCGAAAGTGAAATAGTTAGAAGTAATGCTATTAATATTACTATTACAGTTCCTACTATTACTATGAATATCACTGACACTATCCTTGATGATGCTCAGCCTTATACTTTTATCGGCAGCAATAATAATACTGACCTTGTAGAAGTTTTCACTGATGGTAATCGTCAGTTAGATGGGGCAGGGATATTGTTTGAAGTATTAGATACTAATGGCGGTGACAAAATCGCTAGATTTACAGGAAGCGATCCTAATGGCTATAACTATCTTCTAAATGTAGGTAGAATTAGTGCGGACACCACCATTCATATCAGGGCTTATATGACCGCCATAGCTTTCGAAGAAGTGTTTACGCTTGATATAAAAAGAACTATTAGCGGAAAGGTAAATTACCCTGACTCTAATAATGTCGAAGTAATTTATGCAGGCGAAACCATAGATTTATTAAGTAGAGAAATACCAGACGGAAGCGGTGGCTACATTTCAAGAGTAAGCTTCGGAAAATTAAATGATCCTACTTATGATTTTATTTATAATGATAAAGATAATTTAGATCTAGAGATATCATTTGCTTGGACTAACCAAACTAATATTAGTAAATTAACTAATTCTCATATTTTAGAAATTTCTTCATCGCTTACTGAAGAGGCTACAGTGACCATAGACGTTATGCTTAAAATATCTAATTCATCAGAAGAAGATAGATTTTTCATAATGCAATATAAACTAAAACTTCTTCCTTCAGTAGAGATTACTACACTATATAATGGAAACATAGTAGAAGATGTAGATTCTAGTAATGTAGATTTCCTAAATGTATATGCAGGTGCTAATTATTCATTATATGAAAATTTAGAGTTCAAGAAAGCTCAAACAGCAGTTAGCATGGCTGGCGACGCTTATGGCAATAGCTACAATAAGAAAGTGGTTGAAAAGGATGAAAACTTGTGGAGCACTTTAAGCGCAGCTTCGCTATCTTCTACTACTTCATTTAGTATTCATAATGCATATGGTGAAATAATAAATAATGGGAACAAAATCATCTTAGATGACGGCTCAGAAGTGTTATTGAATGCTGACGGAAGAATAGAAGTTAGCGAAACTTTAGATAGAGAAATCAGGCTAACTGTGAAAGTAGATTATGCTAGTAATATTCATTATCTAAATATGATAATCAGAGTTATGACTATCTCTGCTAATTACGATCAGCCTAATACTTTTGTAAGTGGAATAGAGCAATATCAATCAGTATCAAATATCAATATATATGATAATAGATTCATATTTAACTTACCTAATCCAGAAACCAAATTAGGTGAAACTAATATCATTCCTACGCTTTTAGTAGAATATGCTGGCGAGAAAAACGCTTCTACCGCTTCATATAAAATAAATAGTGACGGAAATGGTGGATATAATGTAGTTTTAAACGCGAGTTTAGCTACCTTAATGAGTATAGATAAATTTGGAAACTTAACATTAGGAAATACTACAGATTTAACAGAAGATATGACGCTAAGAATAGTGGTAAATTATGGAACTAATTCAGCATATATGAATTTCGGAATAAATATCATATAACTAATAAAAAAATAAAAAGCGAATTTGCTTTTTATTTTTTTTTGTGCTAAAATAATTTTATGAAAAAAGTGTATTATGCTAGTGATTTTTATACGAGTAAAATGTCTGTTATAGATGATTTTCGCCGTGAAATAAAAAACAAAAATATAAAAAAGCATATATTTTTAGTCCCAGATAGATTACAATTAGAAACTGAAAAATTTTTATTAAAAAGTGTAGAAGGGGATTCTTTTTTTAATGTAGAAGTCAATACTTTTAATAGACTAATTAACCAAATTTTTAAAAATGCCCCGCTCGAAACCACACTACTATCCAAGGAAATGAGCGTTTTAGCTCTAATGAAGATCGCTATAGAAAATAGTGATAAATTATCTATATTTTTCAAAAACTATACATATAAGGGCTTTTCAGAAGAAATATATAAAACTATTAGCACGCTAAAATCTTCTGACATTTCTAGCGAAGATTTTATCAATATAAAAAATGAAAAACTAAGCGAAATCACTAAAAAGAAGAAAAATGATATAGCCTTTTTATATGAAAATTATGAAAGGTTTCTGAAAGAAAATAATTATCACGATAGCGATGATGCTATGACTTTAGCTACTATGAAAATATTAGATAGTGACATATTTTGTGATAGTAATTTTTATATTCTAGACTTTGCCAGTTTGACCAGGCAACAATTATTATTTTTAGAATCTATTATTAAGAAATCTGAAAACGCTTATGCTTCTACTGTTTATAACGTAGAGGGGGAAAATAGTTATATTTATGACTTGATTTTCCTAAAAGAATTGACTAATCTTGGGTTCTCTAAATCGAAAGCTAAAGATAATTATTTTGAGAATGAAAAAATACACTTTAGAAATAATATGTATTCTCCAACGCCTGCTAAATATAATTTTCAGGGAGATAAGTATAGTAGCTTTGAAGCTAGCAGCATAGATGAAGAAGTGAAATTTGCACTCACTAAAATCAAGAGTGAAATAGTGTTTAAAGATGAAAGATATTTAAATTTCGCGCTTTTAGCTTCATCGCTTGACTCCTATAAATTAGCTCTTAAAAAATATGCTAAGGAGCTTGATCTTCCTGTCTATATTGATGAAGAAATTTGCTTAGCTGATCATCTACTAATAAAACATATTTTAAATGTAATAGATCCATCTTTATCTGTAGAAA
>CAYJMU010000087.1:0-3050 GCA_964371605.1 uncultured Lachnospiraceae bacterium | reverse complement strand
AAGTGAAAGGGAAATAAAAGGTGAAGATTATGGGTATGGTTTTACTAAACATTATAAATATGGTAGGAAGATCATAACTTTAATGATAAAGGAAAAAGAAGATGAAAATTAATAAAATTAACATAAAAGAAGACCTTCCCGATGTGACGTTAGCTATAGCAAATATGCTAATAGAAATAGAGCGAACTAAAATAGAGGGCGTGAAAGCACTGAAAGTGATACATGGTTATGGTAGCAGTGGTGCGGGTGGCGAAATAAAAAAAGTTGTTCATAGAGAACTCACGCAATTAGTAAAAAAGAAGGTGATAAAAGAATTTTTTCCTGGTGAAAAGTTCTCTATCAGCATGAAGGATAAAGGCGTATACCTAGAAAGATTTCCATCATTATTAGTAGATGGAGATATGAGAAATTTTAATTCAGGGCTGACTATCATATTTTTAGACTAAAAATATTATTGTTTTTACATAATATGTGTAGAAATAATGAGATAAAAGAGAAATATTAAAAGGTAAAAAAGGGGAGGATCTCCTTCTTTTTTTTAGTATTGACATATATGGAAAAAGTGATATAATTAGTATAAGGAAAAGCTAGATAAGGAGCGAAAAGTCATGACTAAAGATTTAATCATTATTAAAAAACTTTATGGCGAAGATATGATGAAGTTTTGCCGCGAAAATCTAGCAGCAATTTTAGAAGAAGAAGGAAGATTGCCAGAGCTTCTACAAACTCTTTTTGCTCCGAACAAAAGCCTTTTAAAAGATGTGACTGAAGAGATCGGGCCATATTATTTCGCCCAAAATATATTATTTGAGAATCGAGGAAATGAAACAGTTAGAAATAATGTAGATGAAGATCCATTCACGCTAATGAAAAAAGCCGGCTATGATTTAGTAGAGTGCAAGACTCAGGAGGATGTGAAAAATTATATAAAGTATTACGCGAAAGGAGAAAAGCTATGCTCATTTAGGGAGATAAAAGATAGGTTAGAGAATTATCATGTTTTCTTCGCGACTAAAAAAAATATAGATGAAATAAAAAGGCAGAAAGGCAAGATGAGTATGGGGTAAGCTGCATAAGTTTACAATTCACTAAAAATGAAGCTAGCTTGCTCAGCATCAAGAATAGATATAATCACTCGGTAGATAATCCTGATGCTACATACAGTAATAATCTAGAAAATATTATTCCTGGATTAGCACATAGCTATGAAAAATATCTAGATTGTTCATTAATATATGATTATTTGCATTTTGAACTTAAAGATTATGTGTTCGCAAATGACAGCAGATATTATAAAGGTAATTATGAAATCAATGGTATTAACTATCTTCCTAATAATAAAATCATTCAATATGGAGATGTTATAGAGTATGATTCTAATGAATATATATTAGTAGATTATTTCCTGATATGTAAAAATAAAGATAAAGGGCTTAGCATTAAATTAATAGATAAGAAAATAAATGATTCATTTTGTGATGATTTAGGTGATATAACTAACATAGAAGAACAGAAGTTTAAAGGCGAAGATGGAGAGCATTATAAAAAGATCATTCTAACAAACAAGTACGGAAATAAAACAGAGATAGTTATAGATATGAATAATAGAATGATAGAGTATAAAAATAACTGGCAAACTACCATAGAAGATAATTTTCTGAAAAATAACAACTACTTAAGAAGTGTAGAGCAGGAAGAAGTTATATCAATCGGAAATCATTATTTATATTATAATGAATGTTTAAAGTCTATAAACCAGTCAAAACTAGAAATAATTGGTAATGACTTTTTAAATTCAAATGATTCACTTACAGAGCTAAGTCAGCCAAATGTGAGAATAATTGGAGATGGGTTTTTAAGTTATAATACTAAGTTAAAAAGAATAAATCAACCAAAAGTGGAAGTGATAGGACATGAGTTTTTAGGATTTAATGATTCGCTCACAGAACTAAGTCAGCCAAATGTGAGAATAATTGGAGATGGGTTTTTAAGTTATAATACTAAGTTAAAAAGAATAAATCATCTAAAAGTGGAAGAAATAGGAAGGAATTATCTGCTTTGCAATCAAGCAATTACAGAAATAGATCAACCAAATGTTAGAAAAGTGGGAGATTATTATTTAGGACAAAATAGATCTGTAAAAAAAATAAATCAACCAAGAGTTATAGAAATAGGAAATGGTTTTTTAAATTTGAATGATTCACTACTAGAGATAAATCAACTAAAAGTTGAAGTAATAGGTGATAATTATTTAGTTAAAAATAATGAGCTAAAAGTATTATATCAGCCGAATGTTAGGCGTGTAGGGCATTATTATTTGAGAAATAATAAGGTTATTGAGAAAATATATCAACCGAAGCTAATGCAGGCAGGAGATGATTATTTATATAATAATAAGTCATTGAAATATTTAAACCACAGAAGTTTAGAAGAAAGGCCATATGATTATTTAGCTAGCCATAAAAATATTAAGGAATTAACGAAAAAGAATGAATTAGAAAGATAGGTAGTATAGCGACAATGAAAAAAGGTAGGAAGCTACCTTTTTTTAGTATTGACATATATGTAAAAAGTGATATAATTAGTATAAGGAAAAGCTAGATAAGGAGCGAAAAGTCATGACTAAAGATTTAATCATTATTAAAAAACTTTATGGCGAAGATATGATGAAGTTTTGCCGCGAAAATCTAGCAGCAATTTTAGAAGAAGAAGGAAGATTGCCAGAGCTTCTACAAACTCTTTTTGCTCCGAACAAAAGCCTTTTAAAAGATGTGACTGAAGAGATCGGGCCATATTATTTCGCCCAAAATATATTATTTGAGAATCGAGGAAATGAAACAGTTAGAAATAATGTAGATGAAGATCCATTCACGCTAATGAAAAAAGCCGGCTATGATTTAGTAGAGTGCAAGACTCAGGAGGATGTGAAAAATTATATAAAGTATTACGCGAAAGGAGAAAAGCTATGCTCATTTAGGGAGATAAAAGATAGGTTAGAGAATTATCATGTTTTCTTCGCGACTAAAAAAAATATAGATGAAATAAAAAGG
>CAYJMU010000086.1:0-3128 GCA_964371605.1 uncultured Lachnospiraceae bacterium | reverse complement strand
ATTAAAAGCAGGTAAAGCTAGCACCGCTAAAGCAATAAATATAATGGAAACATAAAGCGGCCATGCTAAAAAGAAACTAAGCGCTACTGGCAGGAAAAATATTGCCCAAAACAATGAAAACATAATCATAGCTGGAAGAGTTTGTAGCCAGAAGCCTCTTAAGTTTTCTTTAGAGTATCTCATTAATTCTGGCGCAGTTTTATAAAACTTATAAATATCTTTGATAATTCAGTCCTCCTTATCATTGCTAGTGTAAGTATATAAACAAAAAAATGAAATGTCAAGCATTTTTTGCACTAATTTAAATATTTAGACTAAGCGCTTAATATACCGAAAAACTAGTATTTTTCCACAATATATAGTTATATTTAAAAAGTAATTGATTATCTTTAGCCAATATGTTAAAATTAAATTGAGGTGAAATATGTCAGATAAAATGAAGAATTTAGAAGCTGTCCTTAGCCAAATAGAGAAACAATATGGAAAAGGCTCTATCATAAAGATGGACTCTATGGCTAACCAAGATATCGAATGTATCCCTACTGGATGCTTAACTCTTGATGCAGCACTAGGAATAGGCGGAGTGCCTAAAGGTAGAATAATAGAAATTTACGGACCAGAAAGCAGTGGTAAAACTACGGTAGCATTACATGTGGTAGCAGAAGCTCAAAAACAAGGCGGAACAGCGGCGTTCATAGACGCAGAACACGCCCTCGACCCAGTATATGCTGAAAAATTAGGGGTAAATGTGAATGATTTATACCTATCTCAACCAGACACTGGCGAACAAGCTTTAGATATATGTGAAGCATTAGTAAATAGCGCGGCTATAGATATCATAGTAATCGACTCAGTAGCAGCCCTTACTCCGAAAGCGGAAATAGATGGTGATATGGGAGATTCATTCATGGGTCTTCAAGCTAGACTTATGAGTCAAGCACTTAGAAAAATCACAGGCGCTGTTCACAAAACTAACACTTGTGTTATATTTATCAACCAATTAAGAGATAAAATCGGTGTTATGTTCGGTTCGCCAGAAACTACTACTGGCGGCAAAGCATTGAAATTCTATGCTAGTATGAGATTAGATGTTAGAAAGATAGACACTATAAAAGATGGCACTGAACTGAAAGGAAACAAGACTAGAGTAAAAGTAGTGAAAAATAAATTAGCTCCACCTTTCAGAACAGCTGAATTTGATATCATGTATGGTAAAGGTATCAGCAAGGAAGGATGCTTAATAGATGTAGCTGTAGAGCATGACATCATAGAAAAAAGCGGTAGCTGGTTTAGTTATAATGGCGAAAAAATTGGCCAAGGTAAAGAAAATGTTAAAACTAAACTAGAAACTGATAAAGAATTATATTTAGAAATAGAAGAAAAAATAAAAGAAAAATTATTTTCTAAAGAATAAATGAAAAAAAGATGAGTGCGCTCATCTTTTTTATTTGTTAAAATCTTCGAAAGTCATTTCTTTTTCTATCACTAGTTTAGAAAAATATTTACTATTTAGGAATTTGTTTACATGATTATTAGTTAGTCCGTCAGCATAGAAATCAGTTTCTACTATATGCTTATCATTTATATACACCTTTATATCTTCTACTTCATCATCTAAAATTACATATCCTAAAACATCATCTTTTCCATTAAGGAATTTTTTTATTTCCAGCCCTCTTCCTTCATGCTCATCTTTACCAGTGTATTCTAGGTTTTCTATATCCAATCTTTTTTCTTCTAACGATCTTAATAGCTTCTTTTTAAGATTACGCCATGAAGAGCTGATTACTATTTGTGTATCAAAAACTTCTGAAATCTTCCTGTGTAATTTTCTAAAAGCCTGAACATTCTCATCATCTAATTGATTAAGTGTAAGATCATTCTTCTCTTTTTCATATAAATTTTCAAAAAATGCTGCATTATTCAGCACTCCATCTATATCTAAAAATATATAAAATCTTTTTTTCATATTTTCATTATATCATACTAATATTATTAATTCAAGTAGCCAAAAAAAGAAAGCCGCCCAGCTTTCTAAATATTAACAATTAACATATAAGTTATATCTCTTTCTCATCGGATATATATATCGCATCCATTGCTAACTTTCTAAAATAGTCGCTTTCTAGAAATTCATCTACTAATTCTCTAGTTAGTCCACCTTCATAAAAATTAGTTAAAATGATATTTTCAAGCTCTACAAAATTATAAAAATCTGAAATATCGTCCTCTATTACTAAGTAGCCAAACCCATCTTTTTTCGCCTTTAGGAAGCTTTTTATGCTTTTCCCTCTACCCACTTTATCACAATCTTTTAAGTAGTCAAAATTTTCCAGCTTAACTTTATACTTTAATATTTTGGCAGATAACTCTCTCTTGTGATATTGCCAAGCTGAAGTGATAATTACTTCAGTATTAAACAATTCATTTAATCTTTTAATTAGATAGTTGAACGCCGATACGCACCTCGGGTCAAACTCCATAAAAAGATCATTAGTCAGCACATGATCTCTTTTTTCAAAATCTGACTGGTGCATAAACACGCCATCTATATCTAAAAATATATAAAATTTCTTTTTCATATTTTCATTATATCACGGCTATTGTAGAATTTCAAGTAGCGAAAAAAAAGAAAGCATTACTAATACTTTCTACTATATCTCTCTATCTACATTTAAACTGTTTTTCATATTTTTATAATAATCAGAAAACAAAAATTTATTCACACCCTTTTCTGTAAGGCCTATCTCATAATCACTGTTAATGATATGTTTTTCATCTATAGTTCCTACCATTTCATCCATATAATCATCTAATACTACATATCCTGCCACATCATCACATCTATCTAGAAAGTTGTTTATAGCCACCCCTTTTTTTAAACCTCTAGTACTCTCAGTATTTTTTAGTTTATAATGATCAAGCCCATGATTTGCAAAGTTCGTCCTTAAATCTCTACTTAAACATATCCACATAGACGTTATAACTATCTGCGGTGTAAAATCTTTTTCTATATTCTTAAGTAGTGATTTAAATGCATTCACTGCTTTAGAATCAAAAGCTCTAGTTAAATCAAAATTACCAAACTTATTGATCCCGTGCAAATAAAAATATTCAGTGACCAGCAC
>CAYJMU010000085.1:302-3194 GCA_964371605.1 uncultured Lachnospiraceae bacterium | reverse complement strand
CACAGAAACTAAGTTCATAAAATAAAATGAAAGTTCAGCAAGCTCAGGAACTTGGCTTTGGACGAAAATTTTCACTTTTTCAGGATCAAGACCTATAGATAGGTAATCTAAAGCTATATTTAAAAGGTTATCTCTCACCTTCTCTGGATTCTTCGCATTATCCGTTAGCGCCTGAAGATCAGCTATCAAAATGAAAATATCATAATCACCACTATTTTGTAAATCAAGTCGTAATTTAAGCGACCCTAAATAATGTCCCAAATGTAAATTTCCAGTAGGCCTATCCCCTGTAAGAACTATCTTTTTCATATAAAACTCCTGTTTTTAAATTATTTCATATTATTATACCATATATTTTCAGTTTTTTGCAAAATATTTTCAAAATAATAGTTATATTAAAGCATTTGTGATATACTAAGATTATAAATAAAATGAGAAGGATATATTATGGAAAAATTAGAGTTAGTCAAGTTAATAAATGATAAAAAATTAAACTTTTTAAAATATAGTGAAATAGTATCTGCGCTGGTAGGCATTACTAAAGAAGATGAAGATATAGTGACTGCTGATCTGAAGGATCTAGTGAAAGCAGGCATGCTTCTTAATTCTAGCAAAAAGAAATTTGCCACTCACTCAGCTATGGGACTATTCAGATGTAAAATCATCACTAATAAAAAAGGATTTGCCTTCGCAGAAAGCGTGGACGGAGACTTAGATAAAGATGTATTCATCCCCCCTACTAAAACTAATACCGCTATGAATGGAGATATCGCATTAGTAAAAGTAAAAAACAAAAATGCGGAAAAATTAGATGGCGAAATAGTAGAAGTAGTAAAAACAGCTAAAAGCACTATAGTAGGAACTTTCCAAATGCTTAGAAATTTCGGGTTCGTTGTCCCTGATGATAACAGAAACTCGAAAGATGTGTATATACCTAAGAGCAAGTTCGGCGTGGCTGAGAATAATGACAAGGTAGTGGCGAAAATCATAGGCTATGAAAAAGGCAGACCAGTCGGCGACATCATAGAAGTGCTAGGCCAAGGAAAAGATGATCCAAGACTAGATGTTCTCAGCATCATTCGCGGATATGAACTCATAGAAGAATTCCCATATGATGTATTAGAAGCTGCTAAAAAAGCCCCTACTGAAGTAGATGCTTCTAAATACCCTAACAGAAGAGATTTTAGAAAAATGATCACCTTCACTATAGATGGTGAAGATGCGCGAGATTTAGATGACGCAGTCGGCATAGACTATGACTCTAAAAAAGAAGAATATACTTTATATGTTCATATAGCGGACGTAGGAGAATATGTAAAAAGAGGTTCCCTTCTAGACGAAGAAGCCTTAGCAAGAGGAACGAGCGTATATTTTCCAAACATGGTATTACCTATGCTTCCTAGAGAGTTATCTAACGGAATATGTTCATTAAACGGAGGGGTGGATAGACTTACTCTTAGTGCTATCATGAAGTTAGATAAAAACGGGCAATTGATAGGCCACGAATTCGTAGAAGGCATCATAAACACAGCATTTAGAATGACATATACAGACTGCACTAAGATGCTAGAAGGCGACGTGGAAGCGGTAGAAAAATATGCTAAAATTTTACCCGACCTTAAGCTGATGGAAAAATTAGCACTTATATTAGAAAAAGATAGACATAATAGAGGAGCATTAGACTTCGATATTCCTGAACCTAAAATCATAGTGAATCCTGAAACCATGGCGATAGAAAAATTCGAAAGAAAGCCTAGGACTATAAGTGATAGAATCATAGAATCTTTCATGATATGCGCCAATGAAGCAGTGGCTAAACATTACTCAGACATAAAGCTACCTTTCGTGTATAGAATACATGAAAAGCCGAGCGAAGATAAACTAAAAGTGTTTAAAGAGTTCGCCATAGCTATGGGCATACCTACTAATAAATTAGGAAATGATTTAAGTAAAATCAAACCTAAAAACTTACAAGATTTTCTACTCACTCTAGAAGATGTAGAAGGAAAAGATGTGATAAATAAAGTGATGCTTAGAAGTATGCAAAAAGCTAAGTATAAGCCAGACAATTTAGGTCACTTTGGCCTAGCGAGCATTAACTATTGCCATTTCACATCACCTATTAGAAGATATCCAGATTTAACCATTCACCGTATCATTAAAGATGATATTAACGGCAGACTCACTCCTAAGAGCTTATCATTACTGAAAAGATTTGTATTCGAGTCATCATTACAATCATCAGAAAGAGAAGTTTATGCAGAGAAAGCGGAAAGAGATGTGGACGACTATTTCAAAGCTAGATATATGCGTGATTATATCGGCGAGCAATTCACTGGAATCATAAGTGGTGTGACCCAATTCGGCATATATGTAGAACTAGAAAACACTTGTGAAGGATTCATAAGAATTAGCGATTTACCAGGAAATGATTATGAGTTTATAGATGATAAATATAAGCTAGTTGGAAAAGGCGAAACATTCTCACTTGGTCAAAAAGTGGAAATCAAAGTAGCCGCTGTTCATTTAGATCAACAAAATTATAAGAAAAAAGAGAGTGCTTTCCCCCTCTCTTTTTTATAAAATAAGCAAAAAAAAGCAATCACCGAAGTGATTGCTTTAATTTCTTTGAACTTAAATAGTTAATTTATGTGTTAGACTCATTATAGAATCCTTGTATACTGACCTTGTATTGCAAAACCGAAGTTTTGCAATGTCGACTTAGGTTCATACATTCTGCGAACAGAATGTATTATCATCTCTTTAAAAGGAGGTGATCCAGCTGCACCTTCCGATACCGCTACCTTGTTACGACTTTACCCCAGTCACTTGTTTCACCTTAGGCAGCTGCCTCCGTAAAACGGTTAGCTCACTGACTTCGGGTGCCCCAAA
>CAYJMU010000085.1:0-265 GCA_964371605.1 uncultured Lachnospiraceae bacterium | reverse complement strand
CGGGCGGTGTGTACAAGACCCGAGAACGCATTCACCCCGACATGCTGATTCGGGATTACTAGCAACTCCATCTTCATGTGGGCGAGTTGCAGCCCACAATCTGAACTGGGACCACTTTTTTGAGGTTTGCTCCATATTACTATATTGCTTCTCTTTGTAGTGGCCATTGTAGCACGTTTGTAGCCCAAGGCGTAAGAGGCATGATGATTTGACGTCATCCCCTCCTTCCTCCGTATTATCTACGGCAGTCTCATTAGAGTTCCTA
>CAYJMU010000084.1:0-3224 GCA_964371605.1 uncultured Lachnospiraceae bacterium | reverse complement strand
ATCCGGCTAATGCCACTAACCAATCTTATAGCGTGGAATATTCTGCAGCATCTTTAGAATTGGTAGAGCAGACTGCAGAAGAACTAGTGTTTAAAGGTGACATCCAATATTCAGAAATAACTACGACTTTAACCATTATGGTGAATGACTACTCTAAAACTTACATAGAAAATATCAAAGTGATCATCAAAAGAGTAATCAAAAGCAGTGATATAGTAATAGAAAATATACTTGACTCTAGAGTAGATTTAAACTCAAGTGAAGACCTTGCTTATTTATACTTTAATATGAGTGATGAATCAGCTAAAGCATTTAATATACTGGCTAGAGTGGAAACGGAAGAAAAAATTGGAGAAAATAGCGTTGTTTTAAATGATAGCATTAGATATGTATATGCTGATATTAATCATAACACTAACGCACCTAAGATTTTAGATGTGAATGAACTTACAGGTCAGGTGAGAGCTATAGGCTCAGGTTATGCTTACATTTATTTAGTGAGCGAAGACTCTATAGTCAGTGAAGATGATCTAGAAAATGTAGCTAGTGGAAATATTCCTTCTCACTTAGTATATGAAAAAATATTAGTTAAGGTGGCTGATGGGCTGAGTGAAGAAACGGCTATAGAAATCAATAATCCTACTGACTTTATGAACATCAATACGATCAAAGGATTAACGCTACATTATCAATTAGTAGCTTCCATAAATTTAAGCTATTCTAGCTTTACTCCTATAGGCATCATAGATGGAGAAGTTCATCCATTTACAGGTTCTATAAATGGCGAGTATAATGGATATGTAAATAATATATATGGACTATCTTCACTAAAAAGCAAACCAAATAGTGACATCTACTATGGACTAATATATGAAAATAGAGGAGTGATAAAAAACTTATCGATCATAACTAATAATGATAATATAAGTATTGATGAAGTTTCGGGTAAACTATATTTCGGATACTTAACTACTAAAAATTATGGAAGAATAGAAAATATTGATATTAATATTTCTAACACTATCATTAATACATCTACTACATCTAATTTCATAGGTGGTGTGGTAGCAATTAATGAAAATGGCGGAAGCATATATGATGTAAATGTATCAGGTAATTTCATGGTAAATAAACCAGCTGATATTAGAAATGATGACCAAATTGTTTACTTAGGCGGAATCGCCGGCGTGAATGAAGTGGGCGCTATCATATCAGATAGTTTTGATTACTATGATGAAAATTCATTTACATTGATTAATGATGCAGACATCGATCTAAACTTAACATTTAATAATATGTTCAGTGAAAATTTCAGCATCCTTTTCACTAAAGAAAATTCAGCAGTAGGTTCTGCTGCAGGTAGAAATTTAGGAAAAATAGAAAACATATTCTCTAATGCAAATGTGACCGCAAATAACGGGAATAATGTAGGCGGCATAGCAGGGTATACTTCATATCCAGATATAGCATCTAATGAAGAAAGAACACTACTTAAAGGAAACTATTTCACAGGAAAGGTGAAGGGTAGTGAGTTTGTAGGCGGAATAGGCGGATATATTGAAAACGCACTAGCTCTGAACAATATAGTAGAAATTTTAGACGATGGTGATGAAGAGTTTTCTATCATCGGTAAAAACTACGTAGCAGGACTTTTCGGAGGGGCGGAAAACTCTTATATCTCATACTCATTCGTGAAAAGTTATGTTGATCACCTTGCTGGTGGAGATATATTAATAGAAAATGCAATAGCTGAATATAACAATGAAGTTAAACTGGTTTCGGCTGGTTTAGTGGCTGAGTTAAATAGCAGCGAAGTGGTGGCTAGCTTCACAGATGTGAGAGTGGTGAGCGAAAGTGATAACGGGATGATATTCGGCGGAATAGCAGGTATGATGAATGGTAGTTCAGTGATTCCTACCACATCAGGATCTATCATCACAGATGTATATGCTAATATTTCTGTAGTAGAAAAAGCTGGCACTGTAAATATTATAGGCGGCATCGCAGGAGTTAAGAGTGAAAATGGATACCTAAATAAGATAGAAAATGCTTATACAGATTTAGTGAACATAGTAGGTCAAGATAATATGACCAGTGGCTCAAATGATGAAAATCTTTTCACAGCTAATGATGATAAAGCTGCTATCATAAGCGGACTTAACGCTAGCCCTTGGGCTACTGATAGTGAAATCAATGAAGGATATCCTTATATAGTTTATGATGGAAAAGTTATGCTTACTATTCTTCCTACTAGCATAAATTTAGCTATAAATGAAAGCAATCTAATCACTTCATCTAACCTAAAAGAAAAGGACAAATTTATAAAGGTGAATGACACTTCCTTATTATTACTTTATCATGCGGATGATACTAGATTAAATGAAGTTAGTCTAGACGGAATGCTTACAGTGAATTTATTACCTATATCATCTAATGCTAGAAGGATAAATATATCATCTAGTGATGAAGGTGTAATAGAAATAATAAATGATAAATTAGTAATCAAAAAAGAAGGAATGATCACTCTTTCTGTCACTAGCTTAGTGGATAGAGATATATATGCTAATATTACCATATATGTAGAAAATGCTACTACGAGATATCAATTATTTGAAAACAAAGATTCAGAAAATAAATTATGGATAGATGCGGTAAGCAAACTAAATATAATGAAAAATGACACAGTGAAATTATACCCAGTGATAGAAGGAAGCAATGACTTCATGGTGGAAATCACTTCTACAGATGAAAGTATAATAGAAATTAATAGTCTTGATTTTATAAATGGAAGCGTAATAATAAACCCTACATCTAATGTGGTGATTAATGCTATCAGTGAAGGTGCTAGTAGTATCGTGGTGAAAGTTTATAAGATTATAGGTGGCGAAAAAGTTTATCTTCCACTCGAACAAACCATAATTTTAGATGTGTTTTTAGGTATAGATTCTATATCGGGCACTCCTAGTGAAGGGGAAATCACGCTTAAAGATGTAGGAAGGTTCGAAGTGTTCGTGGAAACGGATTTAGGCGAAAGTAATGTAAATGTCACCATTCCAAGTATAGATGAGCTAAATATTTCTTACGAAAAAGAGGTGGTAGAAGGCGGAATATTAGTGACTGTTCATTATAGAGTTCACGCGGAATATATTTATACTGATAAAGTAGCTATATTTAATGAAGATAAAACATTTAATATCTCAGTAAATATCCAAACCGCATTAGAT
>CAYJMU010000083.1:0-3374 GCA_964371605.1 uncultured Lachnospiraceae bacterium | reverse complement strand
TGAACTACTTTATCAAGGTGAACTTCCATATAAAAATGGTAAAGATGGTGAAAGAGCATTACCATTCATAGCGCTCCAATCTAATAGCGTTGTAGGGCACTTTTGGGGAGTGAGCGTGGTGGAAAGATTGATTCCTGTCCAAAGAGCTTACAATGCCGTGAAAAATAGAAAACATGAGCTTATGAATAGGATAAGCGAAGGTGTTGTTTTAGTAGAAGATGGAAGCGTTGATGTAGATGATCTGGAAAATGATGGACTTGCTCCTGGCAAGATTATAGTATATCGTCAGGGAGCTCCTGAACCTAAATTCTTATCTAATATTAGCATACCTAGTGAGTTTGATACTGAGGAAGAAAGCTTACTAAATGAATTCAATCTTTTAGGTGGCATTTCAGATAACTTGTTTAAGGGAACTGGAAATTACAATAATCTTAGCGGAAATGCATTAACGCTTTTATTAGAAGATGAAGCAAGTAATTTCATAGCTATCACCACTAAGATTAAAAATGCGATGCGCGAGATAGGAACTCAAATACTAAGACTATATAAAGAGTTCGGAACTAGCAGCAGAATTTTCAGAGAAATCGGAAAAGATAATAGTGTGCAGCTTCATTATTTTAACGCTAAAAATATTACTAGTGATGATGTAGTATTCGAAACTGAAAGTGGAGTAAGTGACACGCTAGGTCAAAACAGGCAATTAATTTTAGAATTAATAAACACAGGACTATTATCAGATGAAGAAGGAAGTATTAATAGTAGCACTAAAAATAAATTATTAGAGCTTCTAGGATTTGGAATTTTTGAAAGCGAGTATGATATGAATGATTTACATAGGAAGAAAGCTAAAAGAGAAAATTTAAAACTAATAAAAGAAGGCAAAATTTCAGTGCTGGATATAGATGATCATAGCGTTCATATTAATGAACATGTGGCATATTTGCTTAGTGAAGAAAATGAAAGAAAGTTTATAAAGAATGAAACACTAGTAGATGAATTAGTGTGTCATATAAACTTGCATAAAGAGAAACAAATGGTAAAATAAGGATATAGGTGTAAATATGGAAAATTTAAAAATTGACGGAGAACAACTAGATATAATAGAGCGTGAAGCCGAGCAGGGCAAAACTGAGGATGATAATAGCACGAAAGGTATTATAGATAGCTCTCTGGGGAAATTCGAAAATGCGGATGAGCTAAAAAAGGCTTATGAGGCATTAGAAAAAGAATTTACAAAAAAATGCCAAAAGATAAAAGAACTTGAAGGCAAAACTAGTGAAGTCGACAATACCGCTAAGGAGAAGGTACCGACTGAAAAAAATACTAATGAAAAGAAGATAGATTGGAAAGAGCAGGTAAATCATTTGATGAAAGAGAATGATTTTTTTAAAGAAAATATCACTCTTATAGCTGATGAGATAAAAGAAAAACCTGAGCTGGCTGAAAAATCTGATGGACTATTAGTAGCCCTTAATAATGTAATGAGTAAAAATTATAAAGCTAAGAAAGATTTAGCTAGCGATAATGAATTTTTAGAAAACTATATTTTCAGTAATGAAAAAATCCGCGGGAAAATGATAGAAGATTACTTATTAAATGTGGCAAGTAAAAAAACTGTGAAAGTGATCAACGGGAAAAATAGCTTGCTCCCGCTCACGCCTAAATCGAGGTTAAGCAGTTTTAGTGAGGCAGGCAATGTAGCTAAAGAAATGCTGGAGAATTAACTTAAGCATTCTCAGTCATTTCTTTAGTTTAGAAAGAAGGAGAATAACATGGTTACATTAACAAATGCGGATAGCGCATTAAAATCAGTATACTTAGATGTAGTTTCTAATCTTCTTAATACGAAAGTGAATCCATTCATGGGTATGATAGAGAAGAAAGAATCTGATGTATATGGTAAAGAAATAATTAAAATAGCACCATTTGGTTTAAATGGTGGCGTGGGTGCTGGAGACGAAAGTGGAGCACTTCCTAGAAGTGGAAACAATGGATATATGAAATTCGTTAGCACACTTAAAAATTTATATGGAAACATTGAAATTTCTGACAAAGCACTTAGAGCAAGCGCTAACAATGCAGGTGCGTTCGTAAATTTACTAAATGCAGAAATGGAAGGTTTGATGGAAAGTTCAGTTTTCAATTTCGGTAGAATGTTATTTGGAGACGGCACAGGAAAGCTTGCTACAGTGACTGAAAAGAAAACTTTCAGCTTTGTAGTAGACAGCGTTAAAAATTTAGTAGAGGGTCAAGTTTTAGATTTCTATAAATCAGATAAAACTATCATACCTGAACTTAAGGGAAGCAGAATAGTTAAGATTAATAGAGCGACTAAAGAAGTTTCACTAGATAACATCATGTCTATTAGCTTATTAGCGGCAGGAGCGTTTATGACTATCCAAAATTCTTATGAAAAAGAAATCACAGGGTTAGAAGCAATATTTGCTGAAACAGGCTCTTTATATGGTCTTGATAAAGCTACTTCTGAATTTTTAAATCCTACTAAAGTGACTACTGATACTATCAGTGAAGATATTATCCAAGAAGTGATAGATGATTTAGAGGAAAACACAGGCAGTGAAATAGATTATATAGTATGTTCACATAAAATGAGAAGAGAATATCAAAAGAGCTTAGCTGCTAATTATAGAAATGTAAACACTATAGAATTAGATGGCGGGTTTAAAGCTGTGTCATTCAATGGTATTCCAGTGGTGGCAGACAGATTCGTAGCAGATGATACTATGTATTTATTAAATAGTAAAGATTTCGAATTACATCAATTATGTGATTGGCAATGGTTAGAAGGTGATGATGGCAGAGTTATCAAGCAGAAAGCTGGATATCCTGCATATGAAGCTACGCTAGTGAAATATGCAGATCTAATGTGCGCTAAGCCAAGTGGTCAAGCTAAAATCATACTTAATTAATGAATAATTATACGTAAATGTAAATAAATATACTTAAAAACAGCATAATATACAGCTTGATGATGAAAATGTGCATATTTATCAAGCTGCATTATGCTTTTTTAATAATTATATATTTAAATAGGTAAATATGAATATAAAAAAAAGAATAAAAGATATAGATAAGAGATATGACCTAATGTATGACAAAAGTAGAGGTAAATATGTATTATATTTTAACAGAAGAAAGGAAATGTATATGTCTTCTTGCTATGGTAAAAAAATGCTAGAAGAAATTCATAATTCTAAATTAAATGATATAGAAAAATTGTTTAATAATATAGAAAAATATAATGAAGAATTATCTGCTAAAAATCAGCATTCTATGATTGATGAAGCATTAGGGAAGTATTTCTAAAATAGGTGGTAGGTAAATGATTAAAATTAAGGAAATGCTAAAATATT
>CAYJMU010000082.1:3326-3566 GCA_964371605.1 uncultured Lachnospiraceae bacterium | reverse complement strand
AAATGGCGATAGAGTAAGTAGTAATAAGATATTCTATTTCAATATAGACAAGAGCGATATAGCTAATGTAGAAGTGTTAGAAGTTAGAGAAGATGCAGGCTACTATTTAGGTGAGAATAATACTATTGATATAGTGGTAAACGCACCCTTTATTCTTAATTACGATGAAAAAGCGAGTGGGGCAGATATCACTGTGACTTATGACTTTATGCCACTAGACAAAACTGATATAACTACAGA
>CAYJMU010000082.1:0-3316 GCA_964371605.1 uncultured Lachnospiraceae bacterium | reverse complement strand
ATCATATCAAAAATGGAAGCTATTTAACTAGAATAGTTTACAATACTCCATATGACAAGAGCGCAGAAGTGCAGGCAGGGGCGAAACTAGAGAATGCAGATATTAATAGTATTTTAGATGAACCAGGCCTATATATGTTCACTATTACAGATGAGGCAGGAAACAGCACTCTTAAATCTGTATTCCTTGACGATACTTCACCAGTTATTTTACAAAAGAATGATATTGAAAATGGTGGTGTGACATATAAAGTAGCTTCACCGATAAACAATATCATAGCTACAGACGCATTAATTCATTGGGGAACGCATAAAGCGATCAATATTAGTGCGAGCTTAGTGAAAGATGAAGAAGTACTAAAATTAGTTAGCTCTAATCATTTGCTAATTAGTCTGACAGGTGTGAAAGTGTTAGAAAGCGATATCTTACATGAAGATGCTGGCAGGGTAGTGGTAGAAGCTGATCCTAGTAGCGGAGTAGTTAACTACACTATCAGAATAGATGAAAGTTTAGATAGTTATGAAAAATTCTACTTCATAGAGCTAGAAGACAAGAGTTTATGGATAAGTGAAAATAATGCTTCCGCTTATAATAACAAAGCAAGCGCTATGGTAGAAGTGAATTTAGACAAGAGTTTAGTTCTAGCATACATGGGTGGAGATATAGTTTCAGGTGGAGATAGCGTTAGTACATATAAAAGATTTTATGAAGGCGGCACAACTAATAGACAAAATTTACGCTTAACATTTAAAAATGATGTTGGTACGGACTACGAGATAGATAGTATTACATACACTTATCATCCATTTAGTTATGACGAAAATTCTAGCGTATATCCATTCGCGGAAAATGATAATGAAATAGATTTGTTCGGGCTTTCAGTGACTAGTGGTCAATCTAGCCCTGAAGGAATATTAAGCGGATATGACTATATCACTAATGTCCTTAACACAGGTAGAAATTTAAACACTAATACATATATGTCATTAGAAGGTATGTATCAAGTGACTAGAACTTATAAAGGCGAAATAGATAAAGTTAGAACATATACTTATATCATCGATAGAAGTGGGATTATAGAAGTTCCATCTAATAATGAAAGTATAGGCGAGTTTATAGCTACATATTTAGGGCCAGTGGCGAATAGACAAAGTATGGAAAATATAGAATTTTTAGTGAAGGATGCTAATGGAGCAGAATTAGATTTCACTACTAACTTACTTCCAGTGAATGTTTTCATTCCTTATAACAAATATCCTGTATTGCTAACTGGCGAAAATGAAGATGCACAGTTAGATATCAGCAGATATTTAGATGCGTTCACTCTAGATGTGAAAGTGGTGAGAGAAAGCATTATAAATGTAGGCGGAGTGCCTCAAAGATATGAAGAAGAAATTTTCACTTCGGCTAATGCGGCTAAAAATAATAATGGAACGTATAATATTCCAGACCTAAATAAAGAAGGCGTTTATACAGTGACTATATCTGATAGATCAGGATCTATACATATAGATGAAAATGGTGATGTAGATTATAATCATAACGCTAGCTCATTTACTATATCATTTGAAATAAAAAACTCACAACCTAACGGAACATTCTATAATGAAGAAGATCAAGAAATTAGAAATGTGTTTAGTTATAACAAGGGTGATGTGGAATTTAGATATGACTTAGCAGATTCTAAATTCGAAGCTAGAATAGATGAAGAAAATGTAGAAGTGACACTTAAAAATGTGGCAAAAGACGGAAGCGTAGGCGCTGAAACCACAGTTTACAAAAAAGTAAATGGCGTGGTGGTATTTGATTCTATGGGGATCACTTTAGTAGATAGCGTGATTTCTCTTCCAGCTAATGCAGCAGAAGGGGTGTATACATTTAAGATTCATTATGAAGGAGTGGAAAGCGACTACACTTATACTGACTCAGTGACAGGAGAAGTGTTTAATTATTATTCTAATGAAATAGAATTTTATATAGATTATTCTAACCCTGAATATAATATTTCACAGCTTCTAGAAAGTGATGAATATTTAAGCGGCGTGAATTTAGATGATTTCTTATCTAGAGAAAGTGAAGTGAATTTCGAAAACTATGCATTTAATGTGCCAGTAGATTATACTTTCACTTTAAGTGATGATGTTAATCCAAAGTTCGATACGAATAAAATTTATGTTAGAAAATATAACAAATACCAAACTACTACTATAAAAAATGAATATAATAAACAAAGTTTAGTAGAAAGTGATCCGCTGTATTATGACTATGATGCTATGCCGGTAGCTCTAAGATTTAATGAACTTTTAAGAGATGATTTAAATAATAGAGTGTATAGCCTAATAGAATATGGCAAGCCTATGAATGAACAGGTAGCATATAGTGGAACAGGCTATTATGAAGTGATAGAAATAGATGAAGCAGGAAATCAAACAGTTTATACTATATATGTTAACAATCCTTTCACATATGAAATTACTACTAATTTAGCAGAAAATGAAACTATCACAGAAAATACAGAAATCAAAGTGGCAGGGCTAGAAATAGAAGGAATATCTATGATAGATAGCGAAACTATGACTACTTTACAACTCGATGTATTCTTCATGGTAGAAATAGAAAATGTGGCTACAGGCGATATTTATAAGCTTTATAAATCTAACTATACAGATGAAGAAAATGAAAGATATGCTGAAGTAAACGCATTGATAAACAGAATCAATGAAATCATCTTAGTAGGTGATGAGTATAACGATAGTGGCAGTAAATTCTTGATAGAGTTCACTACTAGAAATAATGATTTTGAAAATTTAGTTATTACATATAACACTCCAGGCGAAAAATTAATTCCTACATTTAGTGATTTTAATGGCGGATTTAATGTGATAATGCCAGCAAACTCAGCTACTACTAGTATAGTTAATGTGGCAGTAAGAAAAGCGGTAGATGGCAGCTTTACAGATGGGAATTTAGTATTAGTAGATTCTAATGGAACATTTATCAGCACATCTAATCTAGACGTGAATGGGGATCCTTATAGATATGTACTTCGTTCATCTACAGGTGATGCTTACAGATTCGAATTTATAGATAATTTCGGCAGAAGTTATTTCGTGGACAAGGTGATAGGCCTTGTGGATTTAATGGACATAAGATATGCTGGAAATACAGAAATTTTAGAAGGTAAAATTTGGACAGCAGGCGGGATATATGCTGAATACCAATCTAAACTAAACTCTATCACTATATATAAAAATGGTGAAGATGTGACTGCTAACTATGAAAAAACAGCAGATGAAAACTCTGTAATTACTATCCA
>CAYJMU010000081.1:0-3658 GCA_964371605.1 uncultured Lachnospiraceae bacterium | reverse complement strand
AATATATTCATAATCTTTAACTTCTAGGCTTTTGCTCTCATATCTTTCGATAAACTTTGGCGGCAATGTTCTCGTCAATCCTTTAGCCGGATTATGTAAACTTAATTCACGACCATCTATTTCTAAAAACATTACTTTATCAACTACATTTTCCATTCTTTTACTTAATGCACTCTCTACTTTCTTTTTAACCATGCTTCGACCTCGCTTTTTTTAAATCATTATACCACAAAACCTATCATTGTCAATATCCCAAATTTAGCAAGTTTTTCAATTCCTCATCTCTTTCAAGCTCATAGCAAAACAATGCTGAAATATGAAATCAATTTAACTTAAAAAAAGTCGCCTTAAGCGACTTTAAATTTATTAAACAGAGTATTTGAAAATATTATCTGGGTCATCAAATTTTTCATTGTTCACCCATGTCACAGTCTTGTCAGTTAGGTTATATAAAGCACTCCAAATAGTAAGAGAATTACTATCATCATTCACGCTCCAATTCCTTCTTCCTACTTCTTTAAGGATCTCTAAACCATATGCTTCATCAGCTATAAGCCCTTCAACGTTTAAACCATCAGGATTAATCATTTCAGCTATTCTATCATATCTGTCTTTACCTTTCACGTCAGACGCATCTTGTCCAGCATAGTAATCTTTTTGAAGAATGAAGTTAGTCACATATTGGAAATCATTAGCTCCTTCTGTGCTACCGATTCTAGCATCATCATCATTATATATAACATCTAAAACTCTGCTGCTACCATCAGTATCAGTATTATCACTGCCATTTACCCATTCTAGCACTGCACTTTTACCTGTGCTATCTGCTATCATATAGTGAAATGAAGTGCCCGCGCTATCATGAAGGTCATACTTCTTGATTAATTCTACTGCAGACTCTACGCTATCAGCGTAATCTAATACCATTCTAAGCATAGTAGTAGAAGTTAGATCTGGCTTTTCAGTGTCTTGAGCAGTAGGAGTCACTTCTCCTTCCACGCCTTGATAACTCATGAATATACCACAAGACACCCCCTTTTCATTCACGCCATCAAGCGGAACATATGTAGCTGCTAAAGTTAAAGCTTTTTCCATAATGCCATCCAGCTTAGTATCTGGATCTAATCCTAAGAATCCTAAGTCCGCACTACTAACTGAAGCATATCTTCCATCGCCTGGGTTAGTTCTAACTATCATAGACGATGTTTCGCTGAAGTCATAATTTCTCCCGAACAATCTATCCCCGTCTTCAGTGACTGCTGTAAATCCTGCACAACCTATTTCTGGCGCATTCATTTCGATAGGTATAATACCTTTAGTAATATTCTTCACTATGAAATCTATAAGTTCATTATCAGAGCTAGCTCCGCCTTCGGCTATGAAATCATCGAAGTAGTAATCCCCCTTCACTTCCATTTCATAGGTGCTACCCGCGCTCACTGACGCATCTGCTGAACTTAAAAGATTGATAGAAGATAGCGTTCTTATTTCATTGAACCAGATACCCACTACTGTAGTCAACAAAATCAAAAACACTCCAAATATTGCCGCTATGCTTATAAGAGTAATCTTTAAGCTTTTAGACATTTTTTTCTTTTCCATATTTCCCTCACATTATAATATTTTTCTGATATAAAAAGTTTGGACTGCAAACAAACCACTTATAACACTCAGCTATTATATATAGATTTTTTTCAGTTGTCAACTGAATTTTAAAAAAAGTTTGAAATTCAAATATTTATTTTCCAGCTTAATTTTGACTTCAAAATTTTCATTAAAAAACTCCACCTTCAGCATTACGCTACTAGCAGTCAATTTCCCTTGACATATAGCGGCATATAATGTATAATATTACACAACATAATGATGTTAAATATTGGAGGGAATATGTTAGAAATTAGAAATATTAAAAAAACTTATACACCTAAAAATGGTAAACCCGTTCACGCACTGAAGGATGTTAGCACCTCTTTCAATGAAACGGGCATGGTTTTCATATTAGGAAAATCAGGTTGTGGTAAATCTACCCTATTAAACTGTATAGGCGGACTAGATAAATTTGATTCAGGTGAAATCGTCATAAAAGGCAAGTCATCTAAGACATTTAGCCAAAGCGATTTCGACTCATACCGAAATACGCTAATCGGCTTTATTTTTCAAGAGTATAATATCCTTAACGAATTTAATGTAGAAAAAAATATTTCTCTAGCCCTAGAGCTTCAAGGCAAAACAGCGACTGATGAAGAAATTCAAAATCTGCTAGCAGAAGTAGATCTAACAGAGCATGCGAAAAGAAGACCAAATGAACTTTCAGGCGGTCAAAAGCAAAGGATAGCTATAGCTAGAGCTCTCATAAAGAATCCTGAGATCATCATAGCAGACGAGCCAACAGGCGCGCTAGATTCTAATACAGGCATCCAAGTTTTCGATACGCTAAAAAAACTTTCGAAAGATAGACTAGTCATCATAGTCTCTCACGATAGAGAGTTCGCGGAAATGTATGCAGACAGAATTATCGAAATGAAAGATGGCGTGATCATCAGTGACGAAAGCAAGAATGAAGTGAAAGCAGATAATCTAAGTGAAGGCCTAAGCATAATAAATGATGAAGTGATAATTATCAAGAAAAATCATAAGCTTACCAAAGCAGAAGAGAAAAAGCTTTTAGAGTTATGCTCGAATGAAAAAAATGATGTGGTAATCAGTCTGAACTCTAAAAAAAATATTGACTTTAAAAAACGAAACAAAATCAATGACAATAATACTACTGATGTATTTAAAAAAACATCTAAAGATGATTTAGACCAGAAAAACTACGACGGAAAAGATTTGACTTTAATCAAATCTAAGATGAAATGGAAAGATAGCTTTAAAATCGGGGCGAGCAGCCTTAAGCATAAACCAGGCAGATTAGTAGTCACCATACTATTATGTTTAGTAGCGTTTACGATGTTTGGACTATTTGACACCATAGCAGCTTACAATGAAACCACCACGCTCCAAAAATCTCTTATAGATTCTAACGTAGAAAATCTTAGTGTAGTCAAAACCAGTTATAATGAAGATTATGACCAATATCTTTCTAATAATTTAAATGCTAATGATATAGTTAATTTAAATAAAGATTTAAATGCTAGTTTAAGCGGCGTGTATAGCTACGGTGCTAAACTAAATGAAGATTACTTTCTTCCTACTATAAATAATTTTTATTTATATAATACTAATGATTACTTTAATGAAAGATTTTCAGGCGTCACTTATATCAGCCGAGAAGAAATGGAAAAAGCTGGATATACCGTGCACGCTCTATCACCTACTGATTGGGCAGTAGCTGATAATGAAATAGTTATTCCAATGTTTATATATGAATCTTATAAAGAGTTTGGATATATTCCGCCTGGCGGAATGAAAGGCGTGGGAACCATTCCTTCAGATTCAGTGGTAAATAACTATGGCGATATTTTAAACAAGCCTATACTCATAGATGGCAATGAATTCATAGTAAAGGCGATAGTAGACACTAAGTTCGACCACGATAGATATGCAGAATACAAGACTTCTATATATAATCCAGGAGCAAATTCAGTTTTCGATTACTTTACTCAAGTAGAATTTAAAACATATTCTTTAAATGGCTTCCACAAACTTTTAATAGTAA
>CAYJMU010000080.1:0-3681 GCA_964371605.1 uncultured Lachnospiraceae bacterium | reverse complement strand
GGATTTGCTCAAAGTGCTGGTATGAGCAGTGATGCATTCATAGATTACTACTTCGATGTCTGCACGCTAGACTATGCTAAGATGAATGAAAGAATGATTCCACTAAAAGAATTAATGGAAAAAACGGACAAGGTAAGAATTTTGAGCGACAAAACTGATTTAACATTTTCTATAAAAGGCCAAAAGGCTATCATTTGCGCAGGGGGAAGTAATATTCCAGATGGAGAAATTTATACGTCACCTATTAAAAATAGCGTGAATGGAAAAATCACTTATAATATTCCAAGTATATATAACGGAATAAGGCATGAGAATATTTCATTTGATTTTGTGGACGGTGAAATCATTTCGGCTAGCAGTAGTCACACAGATAGCTTAAATGAGATTTTAGACACTGATGAAGGAGCTAGGTATATAGGTGAATTCGCTATAGGACTAAATCCATATGTGGTAAATCCTATACTAGATATTCTCTTCGATGAAAAGCTGGCGGGAAGTTTTCACTTCACTCCGGGGAGTGCCTACAAGGACGCTGACAATGGAAATGATAGTGCGGTGCATTGGGACCTTATCAGTTCTCATATATTAGGAGGGGGTGAAATTTATTTCGATGATATTCTAATCAGGAAAGATGGGATTTTTGTTCTAGAAGAATTGAAAGGATTGAATCCAGAAAACTTAAAATAAATGAAAGGGCGGGTTCGCTCTTTTTTTCATAAAAAAATAATAAAAAAAGTAAAAAATGGGTATAGACAAAAGGGAAGTTAAGTGTTATAATATTACAAACTGATAGAAATGTCAGTTGATATGGGTGCATAAAAGGGAGTAGATTATGAAATATAAGTTGAAAAATGATGTGGCCATGCCTTATACTGTTCATCTGAAAGCAGAAAGATATGTAGGGTTAGATGAAAAATTTAATACAGGAAATATTAATTTTTTAGATGATGCTGAAATCACTAAGTCGCAAGAGGCTAAAATGCTTAGAGAGAAGAAAATATTTGTGCCGAATAGAATTCATTCTTTACAGGAAAGGTCACTAATAATATCTATGTTTTGTGATATTACCGAGGTGAAAGATGATGAAAGAAAGAAGGCTAAGAACAGAAAGGTTATCGGAAAGTTAAGAAATCCATTTAAATCTAGATATACTGACCTTGAAATCGGCGATAATAGAGTAGGTATTTTAGAAGCGGGAAGAATATTAATAGATGTATTAAGTGATAATAATTTATTGATAGAAAAAAGAGAATCAAACTATCAATTCGATTTATACAGCAGGTGTTATGAAAAATCTAAAGGCGATGGAGTGATATATATACATTTACTATTAGAAGAGTTTTTCTCAGATAGAGGATTTGTGAAATTTAAAGATGAAGTTAAGGAAGAAATTCTTAAAAATCTGGAAAAAAATGGAAGTAGAGATATTATGATGAGTTTAGCGATAGATAAAGCGATAGGTTTATTAGACGAAAAACAAATCAGAAATGATAGAAAAATAAATAAAGATGAAAGGGAAATTTAGGAGGAAAAGAGATGAAAAAAGCAGGATTAAACATGATGAAAGAAAAAACAGCGGAGATAGCAATATTTACTATGATGGCTGACTGCAGAAGTGAAAACAGTAATGGGAATACATATTTAGCTACATGGACATTTGGCGCTGAATATAATGAAGGTAAAATTTTGTTAAGCATAGCTGCAGCTAATAGATCAGAAATTGCTAATAGAATGCAATTAAAAAATGTAAAAGAAGTATTAGATGAAAAAACTGTTAAAAATGTAATAAGAAAAAATGCTGATGCTAAAAAAGTATATGAGGAAATCGCTAAAGCTAAATCATTTAGAAATTTATTTTCAGTTTATATATCTGAAATTCTTCCTAATATGAAAGAAGAATATACTAGCATGATAGCTGACAGAATAGATGCTAATGCTAAGAAAGCTGCTAACACTATAAGCATCGCTGATTTAAATGTAGGCAAATTAAAAGAAGGCTGCGCAGTAGAGCTAACAGAAGAGAGAAATATATAAAAAATATTATTTTCTAAAAAATGAAAAATCATTTGCCTAACTAGAAAATAAATGATATAATTGTCTAGTAGGAGTTGATTATGAACTATATTTTTCCATTCAAGATAATTTATGATGAGGATGCAGAAGTTTATGTGTTTAACTTCGTGGATATGCCTATAGTGGCAGAAAGCGAGAGTGTAGAAGAGGCGTTTTTAAGTGCGATGTCATTTTTAGATGCGTATTGCTCACTTAACTTAGAGTTAAACGGCGTGATAGATCAGGCATCTAAATATATAGATGTGGTGAAATCTGCTACTGAAGGAGAAATAATTTTACTAGCTGATTATCGCAGTGAAGTTTCAGAGTCAAAAGAAGAATCTTTATTCGATTAAAATTATGACCATTAAGGTCATTTTTTTTATTTAAAATCTCTATAATATGGCTAATTGTTTGACAATCAACCATAATAATAATATAATTATTTTAACGATTATAAAAGAGGCGATAGATGGATAATAATAAAAATAATCTATTAGAAAAATTTAAGGCCGGCAGGGCTGATTTTTCTGTCGCTGATAATGGTAGCGTCGCCGACACTGCTAAATTATTAAACAAGGAAGTTCCGCTAAAAGAAGAAAAAATTTCTACCGAAAATGTAAAGGTAGATAAAAAAGCAAAAAAAATAAAAAAAGAAAAGAAGGAAAGAAAAAAGAGGCCAATACTTTCATCAATTCTTATCGCAGTTTTTTCTGTGGCGATAATACTATCTGCCTATGCTTTTAGAGGGGTTCTTCTTCCCGGGGATGATGGAGTTAGTTTAGGGGAAGTGGTGCATGAATACCATTCTACTATCAGATTAAGAGCTAGCGATGGAGATAAGTATATATTAGATAGAGATCTTAAAATCACCGACTTTTCATATATAGAAGAAGAAAGCGTTTATGTTAGATTTTTCATAGAGTTTAATATTCAAAGTGGGTTAAGTCTTACAGATAGAGAGTTAAGCCTTGAAATGTTAGATATGATAAAATATCAAGAAATGGTTTTAGGTAATAATGAGGGATACACTTTAGAAAAAATAGGTGATTATTTATACCTTATGGAAAATGGGAAACTTGCTAAATTAGAAGATATTGATCACGATTTTCAAATAGTACTTTTAGATGAAGAAGCTATTCTTAGAAGTGTAACGCTTTTAGATGAAAGATATAATGGCATATATGTAGACCTTAAATATGGGTATGAAGCTATTTCATCTGTAGGATTAGAAGGAAAAACTGATGAAGAGGTGAGGAGTTATTTTTCTAGTAATGAAGATATTCTTACTGTGACATTTAAAAACTGGAATGGAAAAAGTGATTTAGTGAAAAATGTTAAGTATGGCAGTGATTTGTCTTCTGATATTCCAGTAGCTGCCAGCGTGTCTGGTAAAGCGTTCAAGGAGTGGAACACATTAAGCGATGGTAGTGGTGCCACTATTTATAGTGAGGAAAGTGAAAATTATTTAAAAAATATCACATCAGATTTGACTATATATCCTATATATATAGGTAAAGTGGAAGTTAATAATTTCAGCGATAAGTCTATCGTGAATGTAGATAAGACCACATATGAAGAAAATGAAAAAATAAAGTCTATATTTGAAAAACATGATGTTAAAGGTAC
>CAYJMU010000079.1:2859-3686 GCA_964371605.1 uncultured Lachnospiraceae bacterium | reverse complement strand
TATATGAATTAGGTAATTCTATATTAGATTTTTCCGCTAAGATTTTAGCCGCTTCGAAATATGAAACTCTTTCAATATTTTTAACGAAGCTAATCACATCCCCACCTACTCCACATCCAAAACATTTAAACATTTGTCTTTCTTGGTTCACATGTAAACTAGGTGTTTTTTCATGATGAAATGGACAATTAGCCACTATTGTTCGGCCTCGCCTTTGAAGTGTTATATATTTCCCTGTCACTTCTGCTATGTCATTTGCATCTTTTACTCTTTCAAAAAAATCATTAGAATTGTTAGTTCTAAAAGCCATATATTCTCCTTTTTTTGGCAATCTACATAATATTATACGCAAAAAAAAAGGAAAACCCTTTTTTTTATATTATATATTTACTTTTTCCACTACAAGTTTAGCGTCCGCTATATTTTTTAGACATTTTTTAGCTATAATGCTAGCTTCCTCGAACAACTTCGCGCCGTCTTCAAACGAAACATTACCAGTTTCTAGCTCTTTAGATATCTCTTCCAATCTTTTTACCAGTTCTTCAAAATTTTCTTTTTCCATTATTTCTCTCCTTTGCTTAATACTTTAGCTGTTATCTTTCCTTTGCTTAAATGTATGTCTATATTGTCATTTATATTAACATCTTCATAGCTTTTTACTCTCTTGCCTTCTAATTCAATGATAGAGAATCCTCTTTGTAAAGTTTTCAGCGGACTGATATTTCCTATAGTAGTTATGATTTCTCTCACCCTGCTTTCATTTTTCATTATACTGATATTATAAGCAGTTAAGCTCTTTCTGAAAAATCTATCTAAATCTGCACTAT
>CAYJMU010000079.1:0-2849 GCA_964371605.1 uncultured Lachnospiraceae bacterium | reverse complement strand
ACTATAAGTAAATAGCTTTCTTGAGTAATTAGCCTTAATATTATTATATAAGGTAGAAGCAAGTTCTCGTAAATTTTTAGAATCCTTCACTAATAATTCTGCTGCAGCTGATGGCGTAGGCGCTCTCATATCTGCCACAAAGTCAATAATAGAAAAATTAGTTTCATGCCCGATAGCACTAACTAAAAACTTGTTAGATCTGAATGCACTTTCTGCCACCTCTATAGTATTGAAAGGTGCTAGGTCTAATAGTGAACCTCCACCTCTAGCTACTATTACAGCGTCCACATCATAGCTATTGAAGAAATCTATACCTCTAGCTATCTCTATTTCCGCTTTTTCGCCTTGCACTTTGGCATCATATAAAAATAGTTTTATATTAGGGTTTCTACGCGTAATAACATTTTTGATGTCCTGCAGGACCGCCCCTTCACTACTAGTTATCACGCCTATTCTGTTTATATTTTCTGGAAGTGATTTTTTTATACTTTCGCTAAAATATCCTTTTTCTTCTAATTCTTTTTTAAGTTTCAGAAAATTTTCATATAGTTTACCTATGCCGTATTTTTCCATTTTATCCACTTTGAAAGACATACTTCCAGTTTTGGCATAGTATTGCGGCGAGCCTACTAGTAGAACTTTATCTCCCACCTTAAAATCTGCGTCACTACTTATGCCGAACTTTATACAGTTAATGCTGCTGTTTTCATCTTTTATCGTGAAGTATATGATATTCCTTCTTTCACTATAATCACTAATTTCACCCACTAAATTTATACGAAATAAAAACTCATCATTAGAAATGATAAGATTTAAATAATTATTAAGTTCTGTGACTGAAAAAGCGTCTTTGTTTTCCATTAATCGGCTTTACTCCCATTTACTATTTTAGCCAAAACAGCGTGTATAAATTTATAGCTATTTTCAGCAGCATATTTTTTAGCTAGTTCCACTGCTTCATTTATGATAAGTGATGTGTCATCACTTTTTAAGAACATAATTTCGCATATGCTTAAAGATAATATAGCTTTATCTATATAACTGATTTGCGTTCTAATATTTGGCTTCATTATCTCTTCTATAGCTTCCTTGTTTTCTATATAAACATTATATACATTCTTTATATATTCTAAGTCGCTCTTTTCTAGATCTATAGATTCTTCTAATTCATTCATTATAGTTTCATTTTTTATTAATAAAAATAAATGTTCGAATACTAATTGAAATGCTTTTTCTCTGGCCGCTATTCTACCCATCGTTTTCTTCCTTTCCTATCATCACATCTATAATGCTGACATTGATTTGTCTAACATTAATATCTAACATGCTTGATACATTGTTTTTTATATTTCTTTGGACTTTGTATACTATTTCATTTATATTCTTTCCATATTCTATTTCGATGAAAATATCTATTATAAGTCCTTCACTAGTCGTTTTAATCTTAATCCCATCTTCATATGCAGAATTAAATATTTTTTTAAGTTGACCAAAAAATCTAGGTGAAAACTCAGCCACACCATCCACTTCTTTACAAGACAATTGGACTATATTTAACAAAATATCTTTATTAAGATCTATTTCACTATTTCCCTTATCAGATTCAAAAATATTATTTTTACCTATATTCATAATCGCACCTCTACATTATTATAAACTATAATTTTTCAGTTTGCAACAGAAAGTATATGAAAAATAAAAAAAACGATAGATATCTATCGCTTCCTTTTTTATGCTACTGGTATTATTTTAATATTATCTATATCTATGTTGATTTGCTCTTTCACCACTGTCACTATTTGTGCTACCTCTTCGCCTGTAAGTTCTGCACTTTTTACCACGATGTTCACATTTCCTGAGGTGTTAGCAACTATCACATCTTCAAACCCTGCCGCTTTAAGTAATCCTTCAGTCACTAGCTCGCTATCCATAGCAGCTATCAATGAAGCTCTCATTTCTTCTGCATTAGTTTTAGCATCTGCAGAGCTTTCAGCACTAGCTATGATAGCATCATAATATAATAACTCTTGGTCTCTAACAGCTTGTCTATCTGATCTATAAGTGGTAAAAAAATTACTTTCACTGATAGTTCCTGATCCAGTGTTTACCACTTGATTATTTAACATCACATTTAAAAAACCTGTGATTCCCAGTAATAAAAACATTGTTGATAATATTATTATTTTTTTTGTTTTGCTCATTTTTTTCATCTCCTTATATTCTATTATATTAATTCTTTCCTTCAAATATTTGTATTTTTTCGTTAGAAATTGTCAAAACACTTTGAATGGCAGAAATCATTTCTAATTTTACCGCCGCACTGCCTGCTCCATCCGCCACCACTATCACACCTGTAGGCTTAGGATAGATGGTCATAAGAACTAGCGGCTCTTCATCGCCTGCGTTAGATATCATTATAGGCGTTTTAACTACTGATATTGTTTCTGCCCCTGAACTAGAAATTACTGTTTCCTCTTCTATATTATATGCCAGCACTAATTCGCCGCCACTTTCCACGCTGATCATCACGCTAACTTCGCCCGCGCCCTTTATTTCAGAGAGTATATTTTCAAGTTTTGATTCCATAGCTGACGCATATTCTAAGCCATCTAACACTTCTATATTACTACTCTCTTCACTTTCACTTTTTCCAAATGATGAAAAATATACCGCTATGATTATAACTAAAAACACTACTGCTAAAATATATTCTATATGCTTGATGTTTTTTATTCTAGCTATAAGTTTATTTCCCTTCACCTTTTCTAATAATTTTTCCCCTGTTTTTTTCCTACTCGCCCCTTATTATTCCATCCTCCTTTTCTACATTTAGATTGTTAATTATAAGC
>CAYJMU010000078.1:414-3720 GCA_964371605.1 uncultured Lachnospiraceae bacterium | reverse complement strand
AAGCTGTCATCAGCATTAGCTAATTCATCTTTTAAGCTTGATATATTTTCTTTCTTCATAGCTAATTCCTCTCTAGCGTCATGTTGAGCACTTAGAGATTTTCTTCTGTCGAAGTTAGCTAATTTTTCTGATTTTTTGATTACTACTTTTTTAGCTGCTCTTCTGCTAATTACTGCTAGTAGAGCGAACACTAATGCTAAAGCTGTGATGATAGAAGGGAATAATATCCAGTCAAAGTTTTGAGTAGGGGTTAATTCGTTATCATCTTCTCCTTCTTCAGTGTTAGTGCTTCCTACCACTGCTACATATTTAGATGAGCTAGCAGTGCTAAATTCTTCCGAGTTAGAACCTTCTATAACTAGGTTAGCAAAGTATGCACTACCTGCAGTAGGGTATAAGTCGCTACCTAATGCTAATGAGAGGTCTACATCGCTGTCAGCAGTAGAGTGAATATAGAAAGTATATTTTTCCCAGCCGCCGCTATTTATGCCAGTTATTTTAGCATTGAAATCGCCCAGTGAGATGCTTGCTCCATAATTTTTCTCATCGAAGTCATCACCTAAAAGTTCTCTATCTGTTTCTAAGTCATAGCTAAGATTATTAGTTTTAGCTAGGAAGCTAACTTTATAATAAGTGTCACTAGTCATAGAGAAAGTGAAGTCACTATTAAATGTATTAGTAGTATAGTCTTTAGAATTTATCATTAATACATTTTTTATATCACCGAACATAGCTTCATCAGCTGTTGAAACAGGATTGGTAATAGATGTAGAAGTGAAATTATCTGTATCTAATACACCGCTAGTGCTGCTACTAGTAGAATTAGTCCATAATGAAGGAGTGTATATTCCATTTCTTGATTCAGTCTCTAGTATATTGAATGCGTCGCCAGATAAGTCTATTTTCATAGATTTAGTAGTGCTGCTTTCAAATTCAGTGCTAGTAGAATCTGCAGTTTCTACATTGTCAATATAAACTGTGCCTGAAGCTAAATCTTCATTACTACCTAAACTGATTACTAAATTTAAATCAAATGCGCTTAGTGAATTTTTTACATATATAGTGTAAGTAGTCCATTGGTTAGCGTTGATGTCAGAGATTTCGCCTAAGAAGTTGTCTCCAGCGTATAATTTTATGCTAGCTCCATCATTTGATAAGCTACTAGTTTTAATATCAAGAGATATTTTTTTATATGTGCTAGCATTGTATGCTCCACTTGTCATAGAGATAGTAGGGCTAGTCACTGATTGGTGGGTTAATTGATTATTATGAATAACTAAATAATTGTTTGATATTAGTGCGCTATCTATGCTAGAAGCTGAGCCAGCGTAAGCAAATGGAAGATTAGAGAATGTAGTAGCTGTAGGCTTTCCTGCTATTCCTATTAGATCTCCTGTATTTAGTTCATTGCTGTTTTTGCTAAATGTTGACCAACTTGCTGGCGTGAATACTTCATCATCAGCTATTAGTTCATCGCTATTAATATCATTAAAATATCCGTTGTCTACTGAAGGCGTGCCAGTGATATTGCTTAAATTCATACTCACTATCGATGATGAACTTTCAGCTAATACGCTTTGCTCTTGAGTTAATTCCTCTGTAGTTATGTCACTAATTAGCATGTAGCCTTTACTAGTTTCACTTTCACTGCCTAAGTTAATAGATAATGAAACTTCTCTATCATAGAATACATCTCCGCTGATAATCATAGAATATTCTTGCCAGCCGTTAGTTTCTAAGGCAGATGAACTATCTGCTAAAGTGATAGATTGAGTTATAGGCTCATATGAAGAGTCTTCTCCAAATATATCATTAGCCGTTAGAGTCACAGTAGGTGAGCCTATCATGCTAGGGCTGATCATAGCGTAAAAGTTAACTTTCACATATGAGAATTTTTCTACCTTTATAGTGTCATTTAATTCTAGTTTTATGCTAGAAGTTTCTCTAGCGTTTAGAAGTAGGGCTTGCTTAGCAGGTGAGAAGTCATAAGTATCGATTTCTTCTGCATCTATGCCAGCTAATTCTGCATTATATCCAGCGCCAACTGATATTACTTGAACGCTAGCACTGTTTGGCGCATTGTTATCACTGTAGATTTCTGATGTGTAATTAGTAGCGTCAAATGTTTTAAAGTCTTCAAATATAGTTTCTGCATTTCTTAAGTCTATATTATTGTAAAACCCTGCTGATGCTATGTTCAGTGAAGATTGATAGTTATAAGCTGAAACTTCTTCTGCTGAAATATTGTCGAAGAAAACTTGACCACCACTTCTTGATGTTTCTGAGCCTAGCTGTAATGTTAGAGTCACTTCTTCGTCAACTAAGCTAGAAGTAGCTATATAGAAGTAATATGTTCCCCAGTTAGTGTTATTAATAGATGAAGTCATATTAGTAATAGTATAACTTTCTCCACTACTCATGCCTTTTATAGTAGCTGTAGCGAATGCATCTTCTTTCATCAGTGCGTCGAACTTTATCACATAGTATGAGTTCCTGCTTAGTGATATGCTAGAACTGGTATAACCAAGCTTACTAGTAGAAGAGTCAGTAGCATTAATCATTAGGAAGGTATCATTATCATTATTATCAGATTTATTAGGCTTGTAGTCTAATTCATAATCTTTATAATGATCACTATAATCATCTGCATTAACGCTGATTACCCCATTAACTGTTCCTGCGTCACTGCCTGTAGCTGTCCATGAAGATGGAGAACTAGGGAAAGAACTGCTAGAATAGTCGTCGAAGTCACCGTTAGTAATAGATATGTTCTCAAATACGCTTTCTGCATTTAATGCCGTAGCCGAATTAAAAGTATTCGCCATAGGGAAAAATGCAGCAGTGGCTAACATAGATGCCGCCATTACAGCATAAGGAAATTTGTTTTTAGATTGTTTAAATTTATTCATATTAACACCTTTTTAAAATATTTTCTAAATTCTTACTGAACTTAACTTGTTTATTATATAATATTATCGCCAATTTTGCAAATATTTTTTCTCTAAAAAGTAAATTTGATTAAAAAAACTTCTTTTGACTAATGATAATTAATATGAAAATAAAAAAAACAACGATTTTATCTAGTGTTTTCGGTGTTATAGTAGGTGCGGTAAATGGCTTTTTTGGGAGTGGAGGAGGCATTCTTTTAGTGCCTGTTTTATGCTATCATTTGAAGATTCCTAATAAAAATTCTCACGCTACTGCTCTCTTTATCATGCTTATCATTAGTGCGGCTTCTAGCATAGTGTATTTGACTAAAATAGATGCAGATTTTAGTAGCGTTTTATCTATCACTATAGGCGAAGT
>CAYJMU010000078.1:0-404 GCA_964371605.1 uncultured Lachnospiraceae bacterium | reverse complement strand
TGGTAGGTGGTGTTTTAGGTGCCTTTTTATTAAAGAAACTTCCTGAAAAAGTAGTGAAAATTTTGTTTTCTGTGATCATTTTAATTAGTGCTGCTCGCGTGCTCATTTTTTAATCATATTAGCATATCTGCATCTGTCTATATTTCTACTATTTTCGATGAAAAATTGGTATAAGTATCACTAAATCTTTTTTTGGTTTTTTGTTTGATATTTTCTTTTTTATGTGATAATATATTTAATATTAATATTTATATTAATTCATAGTAAATTTAAGTTATATTAAAGGTGGGATATATGATAACTAATAATAAGTCTAAATTAATAAATATTCTTCTAATTTCGCTATCCATAGCGATGTTAGCGGTGGTAGGCTTTTTCGCTTACACAGATGCGTGGTTCACTGA
>CAYJMU010000077.1:0-4083 GCA_964371605.1 uncultured Lachnospiraceae bacterium | reverse complement strand
CTAACTTCTTCTAGTATTAGAGCTGCTGATTCGTCTTTTAATCTCACCCCTCTACTGAAGCTGTATTCATATAGTTCTAATCCCCTTTCTTTTAGCCATTTAGGAGCATCTTTACTACTTTTATATCCTTCATCATAAAATGATTTACAGTTTCCTGCTGGTCCAAATTTTGCTTTCATTTAATCACCTAAGTTTACTTTTAAATATAATCTTCTATCCACCACTTGTCCTATTCCGAAAAGCTCGTTCTCATGAAGTAGTTTAAAATACATACCATTTTGTTTATCTAAACATTTTTTTATCCCATTCATAAATTTTCTCTTTTCTTCTTCGCTAAAAGTAATAGCTTCTAGTTTTCCAATCAAAGCGGAAATATTTATCTTATCTGTTTCAAGGTTAATTTCATCTACCATTTTAGCATTTTCTAAACTAAACTGATCTATTTTAGTTCTAGTCAATTCTGTCATAGTAGCGTATGTATCTAGTGCATATGCTATATCTCTTCCTATACTTCGGATATAAGTTCCACTGCCGCATTCTATGAGCATTTTAAATTTATTTTTTTCACCAGTTTCATAAGCAGTGATATTCAAAATTTCTATCTCTTTACTATCTAACTGAAAATCTATATTCTGCCTAGCCAGTTCATACGCCCTCACACCATTTACATGCTTTGCACTATATTTAGGTGGAAATTGATGAATTTTCCCTATGAATTTAGAGATCACAGAATTTATATTTTCCAGAGTTATGTTTTTTTCATCTTTGAAAATAGTTTGACCAAAATCATCTAAAGTGTCTGTCTCTCTCCCGAATTCAAACACCGCCTCATAAGTTTTAGTTTTCGCTAATGAATAATCAAATAGTTGAGTCGCCTTATTAACCGCTACTATTAGTAGTCCTGTCGCCATAGGATCTAATGTCCCTAGATGCCCCACCTTAGTTTTTTTGGGCAGCATTTTTTTAACTTTATTCACGACATCGAAACTAGTCACACCTTTAGTTTTATTAATTGCTAATAAGAAATTTTTCATAATTCACCCTTGTCGATAAGTTTTTTGGCTTCTGACAGTATTTTATTCACTACTGTTTTCTCCCCGCCAAATATATTACAACCACTAGCATATTTATGCCCACCGCCGCCGAACTGAGCTGCTAAATTAGATACATCTACCCTAGAACTTCTAAAAGATACTGCAAACTTAGCTGGAGAAACTTCGCCTGCCACTACTACTACATCTACTCCCTCACAGCCTGCTAAAAAGCTCACTATAGAAACGGTATCGAAGTATGATCCATTTAATCTTTCATAATCACGCCTTGAAAATGAAGTGATAAGAATCTTGTTTTCAAGATGGAATTCCATCTTTTCTAGAGCTAGTTTATATAAACCTAGCTGTTCCTTAGTCTTCATTTTCATTAGGTAATAATGTATTTTGTCCATATCAAAATCATATTCTAAAAGCTCTGCTGCATTTTTATGAGTGACAGCTGTAGTGCTATTATGTAAAAATCCGCCAGTATCAGTAAAAATTCCGGCATAAAGATAGCCAGCTATAGTTTTGTCCATTTTCACTTTCATTAATTTAATCAGTTTATATATTAGATCACAATTACTAGCCGAATCTGGCTCTATGATATTCAGCCCAGCGTATCCTAGATTTCCTTCATGATGATCTATCTGAATGCTATTTTTAGCGCGTAAAAATGCATTTTCATAAATCCCCAATCTTCCTGAAGACGCCACATCTACAGCTATGAAAAGATCACAATCATATAAAAAATTTTCATCATTTTCATATAAATCTTCATAGCCTAAAGCCTTGTATCTAGGGTTAAACTTATCAGAAGAATAGCATTTCACTACTTTATCTTTATATTTTTTCTCTATCGCAAATTTAAGAGCTAGTGCTGAGCCTATAGTATCAGCATCAGGTTTCAAATGCGAAAAAATCGAAATAGTTTTCGATTTTTCTATT
Organism: uncultured Lachnospiraceae bacterium; assembly: GCA_964371605.1. Classification (GTDB taxonomy): domain Bacteria; phylum Bacillota; class Clostridia; order Christensenellales; family UBA1242; genus CAYJMU01. The sequence continues at coordinate 2,104 of CAYJMU010000077.1, read as the reverse complement.
TTATCTATTGCTGCTTTATATTTCATACCTTTTTCGCCTTGTTTATATTGTGAATCAAATCATCTATATGACTAGCATTTTTCATAGAATTGTCTAAGAAAAACAATAGTTTAGGTGTATATCTTAGATTGATTTTTTTAGCTAATGTTCTTCTAATAAAAGGAATACAAGTCTTAAGAGTATTAATCACTTCATCATTTTCTTGTTCAGGAAATACACTCACATATACCTTAGAAAACTCTAAGTCTGTAGTAGTATCTACATCAACCACGCTTATCATTAAGCCTTTTAATTTAGGATTAAATAGTTCGAAATTTATAATATGAGAAATGACTTTCTTGATTTCACTATTAATTTTTTCTATTCTTATAGACATATTTTTTCCTCCTATTTTTTAATTGGTTCTAAAGTGTATGCTTCTATAATGTCTCCTACCTTAGCATCCACATCATTTTCGAATTTGATACCACATTCATAAGTAGTACCCGCTTCTTTAACATCGTTCTTTTGTATTTTAAGCCCAGTGATCTTTTCAGTTGCAATGATTTCTTTATCTCTAAATACTCTAGCATATGCATTTCTGATGATTTTACCATCTGTCACATAAGAACCTGCCACTTGCCCTGTTCCTGTAAGCTTGAACATCATTCTAATTTCAGCGTGACCTATGATTATCTCATCATATTTCACTGTTTCTAATCCCTTAACCTTAGCTTCTATAGCATCTATCGCTTGATAAATGATAGTGCTATTTAGTATTTCCACGCCTTCGCGTTCTGCTTCAGTAGAAATTTTAGCTGTAGTTTTAAGATTGAAGTTAATGATTATAGCATTACTAGCTTTAGCTAAAATTAAATCATTTTCAGTTATCGCACCCACCGCTGAGTGTATAACTTTAACTTTGATTTCATCACTTTCTATGCCTAGCAAACTGCTCTTTAATGCTTCCGCACTACCTTGAACATCCGCCTTAACTATTACTGAACAAATTTGATTTTTTGTAGAGCTGCTAGCGCTAAATATGTCATCGATATTTATGCCATTACCCTTAACAATCATTTCATTCTTAAGTTTATTTTTTCTTTCAGCGATGATTTTCTTACTATTCTTTTCATCGATTATATTGATAGTTTCACCAGCTGCCGGCACTTCATCGAAACCAATAATAGCTACTGGTGTAGATGGACCAGCTTTTTTCACTTGCTTTCCGTGTTCATCTATCATATTTCTGATCTTACCAGCTGATGTTCCGCTGATTATAGTGTCGCCTATTCTCATAGTACCATTTTGAACTAAAATATTGGCTACTGGGCCTACTCCCTTATCAAGTTTAGCTTCTAGCACTGCACCATAAGCTATACCATTAGGATCTGCTTTTAGATCTAACACTTCTGATTGAAGGATTATCATATCTAATAATTCTTCTAAGTTAGTTCTAAACTTAGCAGAAATTTCTACCATAATAGTTTCGCCGCCCCAATCTTCACATAAAACTTCATGTTCAGCTAATTGTTGCTTGATTTTTTCTATATTAGCACCCGGCTTGTCTATTTTATTGATAGCTACTATCATAGGAACGCCTGCTGATTTTATATGATTTATAGCTTCTACAGTTTGAGGCATGATTCCATCATCAGCAGCTACCACTAATATAGCTATATCTGTCACCTTAGCGCCTCTAGCACGCATCGCTGTAAACGCCGCATGACCAGGTGTATCTATGAAAGTAATTTTCTTATCGTTATGTCTAACAGTGTATGAACCAATATGTTGAGTGATTCCACCCGCTTCGCCATCTATTACATTTGCATTTCTAAAAGCATCTAAAAGACTAGTTTTACCATGGTCTACGTGCCCCATTACAGTCACCACTGCTGCTCTATTAGTAAGCTTAGATGGATCTAATGCTTCTGCTGTGATGCTTTGTAATAATTTTTCTTCTGCTGTTTCGTCTATTTTCTTTTCTAGTGTCACGCCTAGTTCACCAGCTACTAATTCTGCTACTTCATATTCTATAGCTGAATTTATAGTTGCCATGATTCCAAGCTGCATCATCTTAGTGATGATAGCTGTCACTGGTCTACTTATAGTTTCACTGAAAGTT
>CAYJMU010000076.1:1852-4100 GCA_964371605.1 uncultured Lachnospiraceae bacterium | reverse complement strand
GTGATTTCCTGCATTTAGTATAGCGCCACTATTTAAGCCAGTTATGCCACCTGCGTTTACGAGGAGTGCTTGTTCATCACTAGATATGGAAGTGTAATTCTGTACATTTGTGATCAATCCATTTTTAGTAGTAAGCGGATTTTCATCATTTGTAATCAAGTTTTTACCCGCAATAGAAGCGATATGAACTATTCTTTCACTATTAGTTATATTGCTAGAAATGCTTCCGCTTAGAACAGAAATATTGTTTATGAATCCATAGTTAATACCAGCAACGCTACCTATATTAGAGCCGCTAGCTAATTTAATGTTTTCGAATTTAATATTTTCTACCACGCCGCCTGCACCAACCACTCCGAATAATCCTACATTTTCTTCAGAAGAAGAAGATAGGTCTAGATTATCAATAGTGAAGTTATTACCGTCAAGGCTGCCAATGAAAGGATCATTAGTTTTTCCAGCTGGCAGGTAACTTGTTATGCCAGTCATATCTATATCACTAGCTAAACTGTAATGAGCGGTAGGGTTATATCTCATAGCGATCAGTTCATCTGTGCTGTCTATTATATAAGGATTAGAAGTGCTGCCATCGCCAGCATCGAATATTCTAAATGCTGCCGTTTCCTCACTGCTAAAATCACTCATCAAGCTATTGGCTGCGTAGAATGCACTAATTCTAACTTTATAATCACCGCTTAGTCCTAAGTAAGAGAAGTTTTCACTCACAGTTTTAGGTTCTAGGGCGATGAAATTAGAATTGTTCTTATCTGCTGAATGCCACAATTGTATAGTATAGCCCTGAGCATAATCGCTTTCATCCCATGTGATTTTTCCGTTTTCTACTTTTATATTAGTAGGCACGCTAGGCTTGGTCACTATGAGAGCTTCTGATAATTCACTCTTCACATAATTGTTCACTTTCACTGAAGGAGTTTGTCCAGGTAAATTGCCTATAGATTGAACTCTTATAGTGTGTGATCCCTCACTTAGAGTATTATCGAATGTGTGAATATTAAACATGCCAGTATAAGCGTCATAGACTGCATTAGTCTTGTCTATCTCCACTCCATCTATGTAGATGTGGAAGTTATTAAACAAGTCACTCGCTTTCTCAGCTTCTACATATAAGAAATTTTCATATTCACTTAATATTAGTTCCGCTTTCACAGATAAAGCATCTGGCGCGTCTAGTTTTTTGATTCTGTTAACTTCATAAGTAGCTTCACTATTAAAGGTATTGATATCATTACCATTAGCTATCACAGTAGCTGAATATAATGTGTTGGTGTCGAAGGTGTCGCCGAACACATAACTAATGATGTCTGCGTTTTCATGAGGGTATAATGTTTCCACTCTTTCTATCGCAGTTTCGTTCATAATTTTAAGAGTATAACCATCTTCTGCATTAGAGTCATGATTCCAAACCAATTCTCCGCTATCCACCATGAATTCTTCAGGTGGAGATAGCTTAATCATATTGCTTCCTATTAGCGAATAGCTGCTATTAATGTATCTGTAATCATCGCCTTTAGCATAAATACTCATGTGATAATTTCCAGCAGGGAAGTATCTAAGAGTACCATTAATATCTGTCATGCTGTCTGGCATATTAAAGTATAGAGATTTTCCTACATCAAATAGTCCATCGCTAATGTTAAGTATGTAGCCAGTAGAACCTGATAAGTCTGACCAGTTTAACACGCCGTCTTCCATATGGATGTTAGGAGTGTATTCAAGTTTTTCCACTTCTCCGCCTAGAATATCTAAGCTTAGTTCACTGCTAACGTAATTGATAGCAGGGTTAGCTGTAAGGCCTGAGTAGCCTAAAGCATAAACCTTCACATTATATTCGCCAGGCTCGAAGTATTCACCATTTCCTTTTTTGTCTAAGTCAAATGATAAACTATCTGAATTGTTATAATAGGTAGTGATTCCGCCTATCTTTTTGATTTCTAATGTGTAGCCTTCAGCTCCCCAAACTCCATTATAAACTATTTCCCCATTTTCTACCCTTAGGTCGGTAGGAGCTGGAAGTTTCTGGAAAGTGTAAGGAGAAACTGAATGGATAGAAGAAATAGTGCTGCTATCATTTCCAATACTTCTTATAGTCACTGAATAATCAGTTCGCAAGAGTATATCTGTTCCTAACAATAATGTGTTAGCATCCGTGCTAGGAATGGTAGTGTAAATTTCTCCATCTAACATCACTTCATAAGAAAGAGCGTTATTCACTGGAGTAAATTGAATT
>CAYJMU010000076.1:0-1842 GCA_964371605.1 uncultured Lachnospiraceae bacterium | reverse complement strand
TGACCATTTTTAATATAAATTTGGTCAGGGTGTTTAAGAACTTGAACAGGGAAAGTTTCACTGAAAACACTAGAATAGAAATTATTAGTCATAGAAACGCTCTTCACGCTAACAGTATAATTTCCAGGGCTAGATACATAATTTTCAGCAAAGTTGTAAATGTTAAAGTCTCCGCTAGCTGGCAATACTTTTACGTAATCAGTAGTCCCAGAACCAATGATTTTAATAACATAAGAATCGGCAGCAGATGAAACATTCCAAGAGTATAGTCCGCATTCTATAGTAGCTGTATTAGGCGCTGCTAAAACATTTAAGCTTAACGCTACTGATAAATCACTTCTAACATAATTAGTGCTAGATGCCTCAAATAATGGAAGGGCTGAGATTTTAATAGAATAAATGTCTGGCTGTAAGCTAGGCATATCTATCTCAGGAAGAAGAGTGTAGTCAGAGAAAGCAAAGTCTCCATCATCATCTCTAATTTCTACGTAATATTGAGAAAACTCATAGCCAACCGGCTTGTTCCAACTAATCGTTCCTGTGCCGTATAATTCATAATCTGCTTCTGAAGTTTCTCTATCTAGATGCAGATTAGTAATAGAAGCTATTTTAGTCACGCTTAGAACTTCTGACTTGTCCCCACTAATAGTGGTGGCCCCATTTCCTTTAGCATAAATTTGAACATTATGATTGCCCGCATTTATATGTCCAGTGAGTAGATATGAATCATGGAAAGATTCTACTAAACTAGCATCTATAGGCGTCACTATACCGTTTATAAGAAGTTCATAGTTTTCTATAGATGTGGTAAATGCGGCTTTAGATATATAGATTTTTCCTATATTAAGTAAATCAGATTTATATATAGAAATTTCTTCTACCTCGCCATATTTAGTGAAAGATAAACTTTCTGCAATATAATCATTAGTAAGGTATTGCGTTCCTTGATTTCCGGTAGATCCCAGCGGGTATACATTTATAGAGTATTCATCAGGAGATAAATTAGCTAGTGGGAAAGAAGAATTAATGCCATTGTTTATTTCAGGCAGAGAATTAGTTTTTCCACTAATATTTATAACATGATGTTCTGCATTAGCGCTAGGTGTATAAGTGAAGATATTGTTTTCTATACGGGTGTCAGAGATAGCATCTAATTTAGAAGCAGTGAAGGGCAGTGTATAATTACTATCTATCACTCTAGCTAGCTGACCGCCGATATCTCCCTTAGCCTTAATCATAACCACGCTAGTTCCTGCGAAAGTGCTATTTAAATTAGATATATCTAAAGTCTTTTCTTCTCCGTTAATATTTATAACAAAGCTGCTGATGTTCTCATCCGTGTTTTGATCTGCGTCGAATGCGAACAATCCGTCTTCTACTCTAAAAGATAAAGGGGTAGATAGTTTGTCTACATAGAAAGAAGCTTTAAAGCTGTCTATGCTATTGTTATTACTCTTAGCTACTGCGTAAAGTTCGAAGCTAATTCTTCCCGCATCAAACTCATCAAATTCATAAAATGTTTTAGATCCTAAATCTATTACTTTTCCACCAGCTAATAAAGTGTAGCTTATAGCGTCAGTAGTAGGATTAAATCTAAATACTCCGTCTTATACTCTTAAATTATTAGGATCAGCTAAATTAGTTAGTATAATTTCAGCTTAAGAATCTGATTTGATATAATAATAATATCCTGCATATATTTTTACATTGTGCTCGCCTGTGCTTAATAATGATAAGTCATAAGTAAGAGCGTTAGTGGTATTTACCCATTCATTGTTTACATAGATATCGTAATATGAAGCGCCAGATACCGCGGACCAAGTGATTTTACCATTTTGACTA
>CAYJMU010000075.1:1205-4101 GCA_964371605.1 uncultured Lachnospiraceae bacterium | reverse complement strand
GATATTATAAGTATATTCCAACAAAACGCCGTTTGTCAAGTTAATATCCAAACTAAATGGATATTTTATCTTATAAATTATGTTTCCGTTAGTATCATATTCCATTGTTGTCGTTTCTTGCAATTTTACATTATCTTCTCGTATCACTCTGTTTAGTTTATCATAAGTATATCTAGAGTGTAGTTTTCCGTTTTCGTGTATCTTTGTAATGTTGCCTTTGTTATCGTATGTATACTTTCTACGATCTGTTTTTTCGCCGATATGTTGGTATACACTTGTGACAAGGTTTGTTGCGCGATCCGCTCTTTGAAGATAGAATAGCTCGTCTTTAATTAGTTCATTATTATGTTTAATAATTCTACCTAATTTATCGTATTCCATTTTAGCTGTATCGCCATTTGGGAGAGTGGTTTCTAAAAGCATATCATCTTCATAAACATAACCGTAAGTTTGGTCTACAGCGCCGGTATATTTGATTTCTGAAACATTTCCTTCTTCATCATTAGAATATGTTTTAGTAATTTCGCCATCACTAGAACTTAAAAGAACATCTTGGTCATAGTTGTTAGTCGCAGTTAGTCCTGATAGGGCATCGGTGCTAGAAATAAGTTTGTTATCACTATTATATGTATTGCTTACATATAACTCACGAGTGATATCATGACCATCGAACTGACCATCAATTGCATGTCTTGGGAAACGGGTTATATGATAGACTTCTTTAACATTTCCTAGTTTGTCAGTAATAGTTTCATAGCCTTCACCGCCAAGAATTTCTAATTTTCCATCAACTTCAACTTCGTTGCCGCTAGCATAAATGGCAGTAGTAATGCTGTCTAAACCATTTTTCTCATAGAAATATTGAACATAAATTTTTCCGTTTACTATAATTTTAGTTTTTCTGCCCCATTTATCGTATTCATAATGAAATTTTGTGTTGCCGCTTTTCATACTTGTTAAGAAATCTTTTGTGTAGCTATAAACAGTGCTGTTATTTTCTCCACCAGCCACGCTTGAAATTCCAAGAACTTCATTAGTATGTGGGTCAATGCCGAAGCTGGTAATACTGCCAGCTGGATCTGTTATGCTTGTGACTACATTAGTGCCATCTTTATAAGAGTAGTTGATTTTATTTTCTCCACTTTCATCTAATTCAGCCAAAACTTGTCCGTTTTCAGAAAGTTCTTTTTCTTCATAAAATTTTGCATTTGGATTAGACTTATGATAAGACGCTGTTTTCGTGACATTGCCTTTTTTGTCGTAATAAGTTTCTTGTATCATACCTTCATTATCCATAATACGCACAATTTTGTTTTGGTTGTTGTATTCGTAATTTTGTGAACTGATTAATTTTTCTTCTGCATCGTTTTTCTTTTCGAATATTTCTTCTTTAACAAGTCTATCATTAAAGTCATAGCTGTAAAATTTACGAACTTCACTTGTAAGCTCTCCATTAATTTCACCATTTGTTAATTTTTTAGCAGTTTTTTTGCTATTAAACTCTTCAACTAGTTTATGAGCGTAATTATATTTTTTACATATCCATTCGCCGCGTTCTGATAAAAGTGAATCAATTACAGGGGTCAAACCTTGAAAGTTTACATAACCCATAACAGCTTCATGTGACATAAATCCAACTGGGAATTTGTTTTGTGTAAAAGTGAATTCATAGGTGGTTTCTGCAACTTCTTGTTCGATTAGGAAAGTGGCATTTTTATAAGTATCACCATCTTGAGTAGTTTCAAATTTTAAATCGTTTTCGTCAGTAAAGAAATACTGAGATTTCATTCCTGTTTTTGTATAATTTTCCGGAGCTATGCTTGAGTCCGCAAGTCCTATAAGTTCTTCAACGATAGTAGATGAGTCCTCGGTAGGTGAAGTCAAGTAGGTAATAAATGCTATGCCTTCTTGGGTGTATTCGCCATAAACAGTGTTAAAATCATTTACCATTTCAAAATCATTTTCTGAAATTAAGTCGTTTAAAATATAACTTCTTTTGCTTATAAGAACAACTTTATTATCTGATAAGCCAGTATAGTCTAATTTGATTCCTATTCCATTTGGGGCAATTGCTTGATCTAAAAGGCCAGCATTGTTATAGAAATATGTGCTTTTGTCACCATTTGGATACACTATTTCTTTAAGCTTATCTGCATCATAATTAAATGTAGTTTTACAGCTTTCAAAATCAATAATATGTTTTAGAACGTTTGTTTTTACGCCATTTATCATAACGTCAGTATATTCGAAAGTAATTTCATTTTCGTCAGCATCAACAATGCTAACAATTTTATCTTCGTCATAAATGATTGAAACTTGATTTTCATAGCTGTCAAAAATAGCCACAAGGTCGCCACCGCTTACATATTCATCGGCTTCATTAAAAGTCAAGTCATTAAAGCCCAATGTTAACCCTTCCTCATTAGAAATGAAGTTTACAGGCAGTTGTTTTTTTAATGCTTCAAGATTAAAGTTTATCTCGTTTAGTTTTTTATTAATAGTTAACAGATCTTCTTTTGCTCTATTATCTAATTGATGTACTCTGCTATCCTCCAGCATTTGGCTAATGGTATTTATATTTTGTTGTAATATTTGTTGACTTTGAATATATCTTTCACTAAAATAGGCGGCTGCTAATTTTTTCTTTCTAAGTTCAACTAGTTCTGCAGATGCACCTGAAGGTAAATCATTCGAATCATATTCAATCTGAATTCTTAATTCTTCAGCCAGTTTACCATCTAGATTTTTTAAGGGAACTCCTTTTAATAAATTTGCATTATCAGACGAAAGGTTTTTTCTAACAGTGTATCGATAATTTTCCCAGTTGTCAGAATTTATAATACTATCTGCAGTAGGTGTATATACGACATTACCCTGACCATCTGTTGGCCAAGCA
>CAYJMU010000075.1:0-1193 GCA_964371605.1 uncultured Lachnospiraceae bacterium | reverse complement strand
CTTCTCTTTCTACAAAAGAGTTAAGCTTTTTTTTCATTTCTTTTAATGCTGATTGTTTTGTTTCATCGGATAAATCTTTAATTTCGTTTAAATCCACTGTATTAAATAAAACTTCTTTATTTAATATTTCTGGCATTATAAACAATTCATCTTGGGTCCAATTTGAAAATAATATATCTTCCTTGCTTCTTTCTAAGCTTAGTTTTTGATCTTCTAAATTGGCAATTTCTTCGTGTCTTGTTTCTATTAGGTTTTTACCTTTATAATTTTTAAGTTCTGTTTGTAGAATTAGACCACTTTTTGTTCTTGTTTCAGCAAACACTTCTTCGCCATTATAGTAAAGCGAGCCGTCTGCTTCGATTTGAATTTGAGTGGACGCAACACCTTGCAAACTTGCAAAATCTTTTTCTCCATTTAAGAGTTTTTTATAATAGCGCTCAATAAATTTATGTTCAGTTCCACTAGCATCTATGTATTTCCATAAGTTATCATTACCATTTTTGTGTAAAAGCTTTTGGTTAAGGCTAAGTTTAAATCCACTGCCATAAGTATTATTATTTGCTTCAACCACTTCTTTTGTTGTATACACGTGAGATATGCTTACGGGTAATATATTCGAGTTGTTTTTTGTATCTTCGTGTGAGAAGATGACAGAGCCATCTGCTAAATTTACTGCACCGCTGCCGGCTTTGCCGGCATTAAATTTTTGATATTTATTTTTATTCATATAAGTTCTCCTTTTTTTATAGCCACGAAACTGATGCTTCGGGATTTTTATCACTTTCATTAGTTTCACTAGCATTAGTAGTTTTGGTATTAACTTGTTTGGTAAGAGTTACCAATTCTTCCACTTTATCGCTTACTTGCTCTTCAGCGAATGGAATATGATTTGCTATGGCAAATTGATTTGCTTTCGTCATAACATAAGCCTTCTTTTCTTCGCCGCTATATGATGTGAATTTTTCGGCTTCTTCTAAACAGATTTTTTTCAAATCCTCCGATGTATAGTCGGAGCCATAACGTATATTTAAATTGGCAGATGAATTATCAGGAGACACGTTGGTTGCGTAATTATTTGTAAATAGCAATGTCGGCTCGATATTCGTTTTCGGAAACCTTTTATCAAAATATTCCCATCGATAATTCAGCATATTCGCTATATATCGGCAAATGTTAGCTAATGAATTTTCGAA
>CAYJMU010000074.1:3322-4118 GCA_964371605.1 uncultured Lachnospiraceae bacterium | reverse complement strand
AGTGTATGAAGACTTTGATGATGTTTTAGATATAAGCATCATAGAAATCAAAAAAGTTTAATCCTAAAAAAAGAGAGTAGTCATTCTCTTTTTTCTTTTTATTCGAAATATGTCGAATCTCGCCTATTGACTTATCGCTAATTTATGTTATACTATATATATTATTAAGGAGGTATTATGAGAAAAATAAAATCAAAACTGGTTAGAGATATATCTGAACTTCACACTGAAACTATAGCTGGTTCTAAATATGCTAGCATCTCATTTTCTATGAAGGTGGGGTCATTAGATGACGGGAAGAAAACTGGAATTAGTCATTTTCTTGAGCATCTTTTAACTTACAATGAAGATGGGTATTTTTCACTTAGAAAAATGGCAGATGATTTAGACTTTTATACTTCATATGATGATATAACTGTTGTATGTAAAGTTCGCGATGACCTTTTAGAAGACTCGCTTAGATGTATCGGAAATTTATATGCTATCAACCCTATTAAAAAAGAAGATGTTAACAAAGAAAAAGAAATAATTGCACATGAGGTGGATTATTTTAGGCCATATACTCCGACTTCTTACGGTGAAACATTATACGCTGAAATTATATTAGATGAAAATGGCACAACAAACCAGCTTGGAAGTAAAGAAATGATAAATACATTTACTGTGAAAAAGTTAGAAGAACATCGAAATAAATATTTTGTAAAAGATAATGCAAGGCTGATAGTATCTTCATCTAAATCAGAAGAAGAAATAGAAGAATTATATACTAAACACATTTTAGATAAATTTCCTGTAG
>CAYJMU010000074.1:0-3312 GCA_964371605.1 uncultured Lachnospiraceae bacterium | reverse complement strand
CTGAAAATACAGATCAAATCATTAATAAAATGAAACCTAAACTTCATAATGTTAATATATCTCGCTATAAATGTATTCCATATATGAAAACTACAAATATAGAATTTGGATTTAGAGATTTTTCTGAATATTCAGCGAAGTCTGTTGTTTGTAATATGTTAGAATCAATGCTGTCAAATAACCTTAACTCTATTGTTTATAAAAAAATAAGAGAAGAAAAAAAACTTGCTTATGCTTTGAGTTATTCTTGGATAGTGTATAATAAAAATTTGATTATAAAAAAATTAAAAGTACACACAGCTGGAAAACATGTTAATGAAACAATATTAGCGCTTACAGAAGTGGTTCGAGAAATTTTAGAAAATGGATATGACCGAGATGATTTTGAAAGTCAAAAAAATAAGCTAATTTATGAATTTTCAGATCCTGAATTTTTGGGTGCTTCTGAATCAATGAAGGCTATGAAAACTTTAATTGAATCTGAGTGTTTACGCCTTGACAAAGAAGATAAATTAGAAGCTTTAGAAAGTTTAACTTATGAAAGTTTTATGGAGTTTGTGAAAGAGGGCTATAAAAATTTTGATTTCATTTTAACTGCTGAAGGAGATTTCGATCCGACGCGTTGCTATAAAACAACAGAAATAGAAGATTTACTAAATGGCAAAAAAATAGTTTTACCAGCTCCTGTTCATTATACTTCAGTTATTGATAGAGTTAAAAAAGAAAAGATAATTAGAGATGGTGAAACCATAGCAGATAGCGGAAGGGAGGCGTAAAATTATGGATAGAATGAAAAATAGGATAAGCAGCTTCGAAATAGCAGACACCCTTTACGCTCCACTTGTTGTGGTGAAAAACACTGATGAAAAGTTAGATGCTAAGGTGATAGGATTCATCCCTGGCATAGTAGAAATCTCAGTATTAGCTGAAGATGTAGAAAAGTGTAAAACTAAACTTTACTTCGAAGCTACTAATACTTTTAAGAAGATGAAAGAAGAAAATTCTCCTTTTCCTTTCTTCCCTACTGAAAAAGAAGTGTATGAAGACTTTGATGATGTTTTAGATATAAGCATCATAGAAATCAAAAAAATTTAATTCTAAAAAAAAGAGAGTAGCCATTCTCTTTTTTTCTTTATGTCCTTATTTTTAACTATTACCTTTTTCATTTAAAAAAAGCAAGAGTTCATTCTCTTGCTTTTTTCTTATATCATTTTATCTATAATCTTTCTGATTTGGGTCAATGTTTTTTCATCTTCTACTATATTCACTAAGGCGTATAAAGTTTCTAGCTTTATTCTTTGCTCTCTGATCACAATGCTTTCTCTGCTTACATCGTTTAATGGAGCTCCACAGATAGGGCAGAAGTTAAAATTCTTTTCTATTTTATGTCCACAAGTTTTATTCATAATAATTTTTCTCCTTACATCTCTCTATCATTTTTAGCTTTATTAAGTTTTTCTGCATCTGCTTTATAATTTACTTTTTTATTAGCAAAGCCTTTTAGTTTTTCATCTATCTTTTCTTTAATTAGTTTAGCTAGTAATTTATTCTTTTCTAGCTCTATAGCATTTAACTTTTCTAATGCATATGTGTTCTCATTGATGAAATTAGGTGACCTTACCACTTCTACATCATGACTCTTATCCCCTAAAAGAATAGTAAATGAATTATAATCTTTAGGCGCATATGCTGGAACATTTCCTATAGTATTGTTAGCATATTTGCTTAATCCTGAAAGGAATATTACTCTCTTGTCTTCATCAGGCACGCCCGCTGCATTCTCACTCTTCACTAATATCACATCCGCACTAGCTAGTCCAGCGTGTTGTCTAACAGCTGCCATATAGTTTCCGCCGAGTAAATTAGATGTAGTTTTCAGATTAGTATGCATACTGATAGTATAATTCTTATCTTCTTTACCTTTCTTCACTACATTGAAAACCTTCTTCACGCCTTCTACGTAGCGAATCTTAACTCTCTTATTCACGCTACCATCTTCTGCTTTTTCATTCACTCTTTCGACTAAGTAGTTTATTAATAGTTTATTAAATCTATTAAATCTTTTTAGAAATTCTTCTTCTAGCACTTGAGTGTTTACTTTTTTGTTAGCTGCGTGTTCATCAATATAATTTCGTCCGCACCCTCAGTAGCGATAAAGTTAATATCTTCGATAAGTTTATCAATTCTTTTTTGGAGTCCCCAGAACAAAATTTCATTCTTCTTAGTTAATTTAGCGTTTCCTAAATTAGATATCAGCCATTCAGAACCTATTAAGTTTCCTGAAAGGAAGGCTACCGTCTTATCTTTAGCATCTTTATTGCTTAGAGCATCTTTTATAGCTTCATAATATGTGCCATCTTCTATACCTTTAGCATGGTTTTTAGTGTCGAAATAGTGAGTGTCAGATATGTTTATAATATGCAAATTCTGATCTCTTCCTACTTTGATCGGCTCATTTGCCACTAGAGGTATTTCTTTGTTTTCTACGCTGCTAAAATATGCTTCTTCATCAGCTAGTGTAGCCTTTTCCACTTTTTTGTTTCTAGCAAGATTAACTGTTTCAGTTTTTATACCTGTAGCTTGATACCATAATTCCATTATATAATTACGCTTTTGTTCATTATTATTTGGATTAGTTCCTGAAATCATAATTCGCCTCCTTTTTCCTTAACAACTTCTTCTTTGTTGTTAGATTGTTTAGTTCTAGGTTTAGCTTTAGTAGTTTTTTTATTATTTTTAGCTATTAGTAGTTTTTTAGCTTTCTCAAAACTAACTTCCATACTTTCCATTAATTTTATCAATTCTGGCAAGTCTTTTCTCTTCAATGAATTTTTGTATCTAGTCATCTCATCCATTTTATAAAAGTTCATGTATTTACTCATAGCTTGACTAGGCTCTAAGCTGTCATTTTTCAGCACACTAAAAGATACAGCTTGTGGTATATATTTAGGTTCCATATTCTTTTTGTTTTCAGTATAATATGGATTTAGTTTCCAGCTTAAATCCACCACTTTTAAATTCGTTTTAGTTTCACCAAAACCCATCACGCTGCCGTATGTAGTATTAGTGTTTTGCCAAGTTTTACCATTGATTACGAATACTCTATGATTTATATCTCCCACTCTCGCGCCGTTTTCATCATATTTAGGTAGAGGAATAGTATACACTCCCTCACTTCCTGTATGCATATGCTCTGTTTGGATGATATCTATCTTGATCCCTTGCGCTGCCGCTAGTTCCATTAATTTTAAGCTATTGTCAGTGACTGTATGCTTTCCACCCTTAGCATTGTGCTGAACTAACACATTCATA
>CAYJMU010000073.1:3655-4195 GCA_964371605.1 uncultured Lachnospiraceae bacterium | reverse complement strand
CCTTTTCTACCGCTATACCCTTGATAGTAGACGAAACATCTAAATCCACCACATTAGATATAGCGTATAAATTAGTGCTAGTAAGAAGAGTTTAAGAAATATTTCCATATATAAATAGATTGCTCACGCTACCTTTTCCTGTGTATTTTTTAGTAGTTTCGCTGTCTATGTATACTTCTTTTTCTTCTTCATACATCCTGCCAGCGACCATACCTACAGATAGATCAGCATTTTCTAAATGAACATTTATATCACTAATAACTCCGCTAATATCACTAGCTCCTAAATTAGCTACTAGTCCGCCTATGTGCGATCTAACAGTATCAGTAGATGCTACATCTCTAGCGAATATATTACCAGATATATAAATATTACCTATACTGCTATTTACCATCGCATCTTCTTCTATAGCTTTAGCTCCTGCTTTGTTAATTAATCCATAATAGCTTTCCACTACAGCTTCAGTAGAAGTAGGAACTTCTATGTTAAATCCTACGAATCTAACATTTACTAGCTCGCCCATCATGTTATTGATGAAAG
>CAYJMU010000073.1:1024-3645 GCA_964371605.1 uncultured Lachnospiraceae bacterium | reverse complement strand
ATACCTACTATGCTGTAATCATCACCATTTAGTTTACATCTAAGCTCAGGAATCACACTATCAGTAGATCCGTATGCGTATATGTGGCTAGTAAGAGTAATTTCATTATTTTCTGGAACTAAACTCACCCCTCTATTAGCAATAGCTTTGTCCACTAAATTCTCAAGATGTCTAATAGCCTTGTCATCTTCATCATTCACGTCGAAGTCTATTAAGTCGAACGGTAATGTATCTTTAAGTTCGAAATTAAATAGACCAGTGATTAGAGTGGTATTAGTCCATAATCTTGAATCAAAGTATTTCAAGATAGTAGCATTAGCATAAACTAATTTTCCTTCATCATCTACAGCTACCAAGTCTTCACTATCTATCAATTTAACTAACTCTTTTCTGTATGCAATATTATATTCTACGCCGCCAATTTCTTCTATAGCAATGTTATCTTTATAATTTTCAGTTAAAATCAAATCTTTCATTTCAGCATTTTCTACCGCATATTCATTTAGATTGTAAGCGTATGTGTGAATATTATTTGCTGTATCATAGCCATCTTTATAGAACGTTTTAGTGTAAGCATAATTATCTTCACTAGTAATATTGATATTTTGGTTTTTGTCAAGTATAGAACCTATAAATGCTCCTGCAATAGCTGAAGGGAATAATTTTCCTTCTACTTTCACGAATCTATCACCATCTATATCTAGCCAATTATTCATAGCTATATTGTTTATAGCTGTCACGCTAGAATTTTCATTAATAGATGTAGAATTAGAATAATCGAAGCTTTCATCTGGATGTTTCACGAAATATCCTGAATCAGCACCATCCATGAAGTATATTTCGCTATCATAACTAATACTTCCTATCAACCCGCCTGAATACCTTTCAGCAAACACGCTGCCTGTAGCAAGATTAGAATAAAACTCTCCGCCTGCAGTCAGCCCTACTAATCCACCTGCGTGATTAGCTACATCACTTCTAACATCTATATTAGATATAGAGTTATCTATAATGCCGCCATTATTAAAACCTACCACGCCGCCAATCATTTCAGCACCACCTTTAAAGTAAGTTATATTTTGAAGCTGGTGTATTTTTCCATACTCTCTTTCAATATCTATTTTTTCTTGGTCAGCGTGCTTAACTGTAGCTCTACTAACTCTACCCATATTTTCAGCTACCGCGCCACCAAGTGACACATTACCTCTAATATAACTATCTGTAGTAATAAGAACATTGACAACGTCCACGTAGCTACCATCGCCCACTAGACCGATAGCTGAACCTACACTTTGGCCTACTATCTTAACGCCGCCTTCTATATTAATATTATAGACATTAGCTTTTTCTTCTCTACTTAAATCAAATCCTTTATAATCTACTACGCCTATAGCACCGCCTACATAAGCCGTTCTATTTAGCATGATAGCAAAATTTGAATTTTGATCATTTAAGTTAGTGATATATGGATAAGCCGCTGAATCATCTACCTTCTCACTACTCACATTTACATTAGTAGTTAAATTTTCTACAAAGTATTCATTCGGTGAATTTTCACCTTCTACTTTACCGATTATTCCACCTACATATCCACCACCATTTACTACTGAGCCAGCTGCATCTACAGTGATATTATACACTTTAGAATCAGTGACTTTACCAGCTAATGCACCTACATAAGTGTAGTATTTAGCTATGATTTCTTTAGGCTTTAATACTAAATTCTTCACATTATACCCATCAAGTGATGCGAATAACCCTACGCTATCTTTATTAGTAGTTCCCACTGCTAATGAATTTATAGTGTAGTTTGAGATGCTCATACCTGAACCATCTAGCTCTCCTGACACTAAAGCTTTAGTATCTTCAGCGTATATTATATCGCTCTCTGCTGATAAATCTATATCTTTTATGATTCTGATATAGTTGATCTTTAGCTCTGCATTAGCTTCACTTTCTGTCAAGTAGTATAAGAACTCTTCTGCTGAAGCTATAATCTTAGGATTGGTTTCACTTCCTGTATTCTCTATCACCTTACCATATTCATCTAAAGATTTAGACTCTTTAGTATTAACTATATTAAGAACATTCAGTTCAGGCGTGCCCTTATCTACCAATGACCAAGTTCCTTCACCTTCTCTGATAATGAATCCATTCAGATAATAATCATCTGAAAATTCTGCAAGAGTAAGCTCTGTAGCTTGTTCTTGGATTTCTAGAGCAAAGTCATACTCTAAAAAGTAAGAATTTTTCACTTGTCCGCTATTATTAATAGCATCATCTTCCGCGCCAATGAAGGCTGTATGAGATGTATTTTGACTTTCTGCATAACTAGTAGTGTATGAATTTTCTATTACTCCACTATTTGTGAACGCGAATCCCGCAGTTTTACCTTGACTCTTCATCCTCATCTTAGCATAGCTATCAGAAATATATCCCGCATTAGTGTGAGCAAATGCTCCCATCTCTCCATTAAATGTGAGAGATATACTACTAGGTCTGCCACTAGTTATCGCTGAATTAGACTCTACCGCTGAAGCAATGATTTGACCACTACTTAAGTTTTGGGCTACTAATCCACCTACACTGCTATATTCATCATTTCTACCATTATGATTAAT
>CAYJMU010000073.1:0-1014 GCA_964371605.1 uncultured Lachnospiraceae bacterium | reverse complement strand
TTTATCTGCATATAATTTTCCATTATTTACAGCCACCACGCCACCAATATGACCATTAGTTGCCACATTTATGTCTAAGTTAGCAGTGCTGTATGTGATGAACCCACCTCTGTAATTACCCACGCTAGTGCTGCCACCATTTATAGCCGCCACACCGCCTGCGTATACCGTAGTTCTCACTTCACCAATCATTTCATCTGCATTTATATCTACTTGCGTCACGCCTTCTGCCATATAAACATTCGCATTATATATAGCTCCGCCATTCACTATAGCTGCCACACCGCCAAATAATACTTCAGTTTTTCCTGGTGCATCTACAGCGAATCTAAGACCTTCTACGCCTAGATATAATTCTACATTTTTTATAATCATATCTTCATATACAGTGTCAAATAATCCGTATTTCGCTATACTTTCTTCCCCACCTACAGTATTAGAGAAACTTCTAATAGTGATGCTCTTATAGTTTCCGTCAAAGCTGCCAATATTAGTAGTCAGTGGCAAGTAGTTATCGAAAACCAATTCATCTGCCATTAATATATAATGAGCATCTTCATTCATAGCTAAGAACTCTTCTTCACTATATATAGGTATAGCATCTGTAAGCGACGCTTCATAATAAACATCATACGCATATAAGCTGCTCGCCACTATATAAGAAGAATATCTGCCTGCATTTAGGCTATGAATATTACTTAAATCTATCTTAGGCGTTAATATTCCGTTTTCATAAGTATATGCAATACTTACTTTAGCGTCTGCCTTGAATGGATATACTCTAGCTCTAATGCTAAGCGTTCCATTATCATTTCTTTCTATTTTATACTCAGTAGTTTCGCCGACTTCTGCCTGCGCTCCACCGATCATATATGAAGAAACATTATTACTAAATGTGGTAATTCTAGAAGATACATCCACATCATTATCTGTCACTAAATCTATGCTCATACTATATGCTTGACCATAAGGTGCGTTAGTTTCACCAGCATAACTGATTTCTGAAATAGTGGT
>CAYJMU010000072.1:0-4216 GCA_964371605.1 uncultured Lachnospiraceae bacterium | reverse complement strand
CATATTCATTATACGCACCTACCATAGCAGAACTTAAAAACAAAATTAGCCGCTTTAAAAAAGCAGCTAAAAATAATTTATTAAGTTATGATACTAAAAGAAAAACATTTCAACAATTTTTTGAGGAGTGGTTAGAGCATTATAAAAAACCTTTTGTAAAAAAAGACACTTACTTACATATCAAAAAATTATATGAAAAATATCTACAGAATGAAATAGGAGATTATGAATTACAAAAAATAGAATCGCTTCAAATACAAAAAATTTTAAACACATATAATCAAAGCAGAACAAAGGATCTTATATTTCTTTACCTAAAAGCTATATTTCAAAAAGCAACTGATTTAGAACTTATAAGAAAAAGTCCAATGATAAATGTAGTAGCTGGAAAAAAGAGCAAAACAATAAAAGGCGCATTTAGCATAAATGAACAAGCTCGATTGCTTTCATACTGGAAAAATAAAGATGATAACTTTTACTTTATATTATTATTTTACTTGCTTACTGGAATAAGAAAAAGCGAAGCTGAGCGAATATGCTGGAAACATTTAGATGAAAAATATAATCGAATATATGTGGAACGATCTAAGGTAGATAATTCTAGTGGCTGGGTAGATATAAGCGAAGGTTTTAAAAATTTCTTATTAATTAGAAAAAAAGAAAGTTCAACTAATGATTTAATAGTAAAAATGACAACTAAGCCAATTTATAAGAAGCTTAAAAAATCACTAGAAGAATTAGAAATCATTGGATCGCTACATACGACTAGGCACACTTTTACAACTAACCACTGTTATAATGGAACACACTCAAAATATGTTCAAAAATGGCTAGGTCACAAAAGCGTAAATATGACATTAGATGTTTATACTAACTTAAATGAAAGAACCACAATAGAAGACATATATCGTGTTTACGGCGACCTATTTTTATATAAAATATAAATGTTTAATATTCCCAAGATTTTACCCAACTTTTTGACTAAAATTGGGTATTTTTAAAAAATCACTTATTAAATGTGCACAAAAAAAGCACGATTTCTCGTGCTTTTGGTGACCCACCCGCGACTCGAACGCGGGACACCTTGATTAAAAGTCAAGTGCTCTAACCAACTGAGCTAGTGGGTCATTTGGCTGGGGTGGCAAGATTTGAACTTACGAATGCCAGAGTCAAAGTCTGGTGCCTTACCGCTTGGCGACACCCCAAAAATTGTGGGGTGGAAGATGGGTCTCGAACCCACGGCCTCAAGTGCCACAAACTTGCGCTCTAACCAACTGAGCTACAACCACCACATGGTGCGCTTGAAGAGATTCGAACTCCTGGCCCACGCCTTAGAAGGGCGTTGCTCTATCCTGCTGAGCTACAAGCGCATATTATATTGGAGCGGGTGATGGGAATCGGACCCACGCAGCCAGCTTGGAAGGCTGGAACTCTACCATTGAGCTACACCCGCATAATACTTCATTATATTATCATATATGCCGCCTTTTGTCAACACTTTTTTTATTTTTTTATTCTCCCCCTATTCTCTCTTTATTTTTTTTACATTTCCTTTATTTCATTTTCTTTTTTTGCTTGCAAATTTTGTAGAATTGCTATAAACTAAAATTAATTAGTATATTTGGAGGTGCCCCCCTTGAATTATAACCTTATCGGCGAAGTTATTTCTATGTTCGTCATCTTAGTAGTTAGCCTAAGCTTTTTTAGCGATTATCAGCTAGAATCTATTAGAGTAAAAACTTTAAAACGTATGTATTTCAGCGTGGTTTTATTATCACTGACTACTATAGCTTCTACCTATTTAGCAGCTAATCCTAGTCTTCTCCCCCTTTGGATATTAGAGCTTACAACTGTTTTATACTACTGCCTTCTTCCTGTGGCAAGCTTTAGCTGTTGTTATTTTATAGCTAGTATTAATAGAGCAGAAGAAAATCACCATTTACCATTAAAGAAATTTAAAACGCTTTTCATTACATATATAATTTATATACTATTTGTAATAGCTAATTATTTCTTTAATCACTTGTTTACAGTGTCTGCCACTATAGGATACTCTAGAGAACTTTTATTCTTTGCTCCCTATTTAGTGACATTATTTTATCTTTCATCTATGTTTTATTATGCCTATAAAAATAGATTTTTCATAAAGCAGCGAATAATTTTAACTTTAGCGGTCAACACCGCTCTATGCGTAAGCATGCTAGTTTTACAATTATTTAATAGTAATTTAGTATTCAGCGGCATAGCTAGCGCTTGCGGAGTATTAACCATGCACTTATATATTCATAATGGTTCGAAAGCTAGAGATAACAAAACCAGACTTTTAAATGATGTGGCTTTCGCCTATTATATAACTAAAAACATAAAGAAGAATAACAAATTTTCTGCTCTGACTATTAGTTTAAGAGATATGAAATCGTTGAATAATAAATTCGGCCGTGATGTGGGAGACAAACTACTTGAGAACATATCTGCCTATATAAAAACTGTATACCCTAAACAAAAAACTGTATTTAGAAGTAAAGGAGATGAGTTTTCTATCATCACCCAAGAATCGCCTTCTCTCACTGAGGTTAAATTTAGAAAGATAATGAAAAGGTTTGACTTCCCATTCCTTATAGATGACAGGCCTATTACCATAAATGCGGCATTTGCTAGAGTTGACTACCCAGAATTTACTTCTAACAATACTGAGCTTATGAGTGCTTTAGAATTTTGCATCTCTAAGCTAAAAAGAAGTTCATCATTATCTCAATATATGTACGATAAATCTTCAGTAGATGAATTAAGAATAAATGAAAACATAAAAGATGTAGTAAAAAATTCTATAAAGAATGACAATTTCGAATTATATTATCAACCTATTTATAATGCAAAAATGAAAGCTTTCACTCACGCAGAAGCTTTATTTAGAGTGAAAGATGAGAGCGGCGCATATTTGAGAACAGACCTTGTGATAGATATAGTAGAAAAGACTGGGCTCATCATACCTCTCACCTATAAAATCATAGAGCATGTGTGTAAAGACATTAGAAGCGGACTAAAGAATATTTTCAAGTCGATCTCTATCAATGTTCCATTCGGGCTATTTTTAGAAACTGATATGCTTACTAAAATAAATATGATATTAGCGACATATAGTGTATCTCCACCCCAAATCAAAATGGAAATTACTGAAAGAACGCTTATAACTAATTCAGTCCAAGCACAAAAAACTATGAAAGAAATGATCGCTAGCGGCTATTCATTCATGTTAGATGATTTCGGAATGGATTACTCGAATATAAATGTATTCTTAACTCTTCCCGTCCAATATGTAAAATTAGACAGAAGTTTAGTCCTTGCTGGAGCAGAGAGTGAAAAGTTTAATCTTTTCTTAACCGGCTTAATCAAAAGCATACTTGCATTAGATAAAGATATAGTAGTAGAAGGAATAGAAGATCATGCCACAGCTAAAAAGTTTATTAGCGTGGGTTGTAATTTCCTTCAAGGATATCATTACTTTAAACCCTCTTCAGCAGAAGAATTAAAAGAATACTTTTCACCTCAGCTTATAGCTAAAAATTAAAAAAGAGCGATATCTTTCGCTCTCTTTTTTTATTCTTCTACACTATCTGCTTTTTTAATGCTTAAAGATATTCTTTTCTTTTCCACATCCACGCCTATAACTTTCACATTCACTATATCCCCCACAGCTAATTCTTCTGATGGGTGCTTTATGAATCTGTCACATATTTCGCTAATATGAACTAGGCCGTCTTGGTGCACGCCAATATCTACGAACGCACCGAAATCTATAACATTTCTGACCGTCCCTCTGATATTCATACCTTCTTTTAAATCTTTCAGATCTAATAAATCACTTCTAAGTTCAAGCTTAGGCAGATCCTCACGAATATCTCTACCTGGCTTCATCAATTCTTTTATGATATCTACTAGTGTCGGCTCCCCTATTTTTAGCTCTTCCGCCACCTTACTTATACCCTTTTTGTTTACCACATCTTCTAGATTAACAAGTTCACCATTTTTCACATTTTCAAGTGAATAGTTTAGAGATTTTAATAATTTTTCTGCCGCATCATAACTTTCCGGATGCACGCCAGTATTGTCTAGAATATTACTACTCTTTTCTAGTCTTAAGAAACCTGCTGCTTGCTCGAAAGCCTTGTCCCCTAATGCTGACACTTTTTTTAGTTCTTTTCTATTTTTAAACTCG
>CAYJMU010000071.1:0-4241 GCA_964371605.1 uncultured Lachnospiraceae bacterium | reverse complement strand
TACTGGTGATAATAAGCATAAAAATATTTGCAATTATGAAATGACTATAGATATTCATATGATAGCTGATAGTGCTAATAAGCTGCTTAAATTCGGTGGGAAATTATATATGGTTCATGATGCTACTAGGCTGAATGAAATCATAAAGGCCATGGAGGAGAAAAAGCTAATGGTGAAAGAAGTGACCTTCGTTTATGGATCTATGAAAAAAAATAGTAATGTTTGTTTGCTAAAAATAGTGAAAGGTGGGAAAAGTGGTATGATCATAACTCCGCCTAAACTAAATGTTGATTTTGATAAGGAGAATGTATGAAAATAGCCAAAGAGGGCAATATGTATTTTATTCCTACGCCTATAGGAAATTTAGGAGATATCACTCTTCGCTCACTAGAAACGCTAAAATTAGTGGATGAAATATATTGTGAAGATACCAGACATAGCATAGGATTATTGACGCATTTTGGCATTCAAAAACCTCTTCATTCTTATCATAAGTTCAATGAAAAGAAGACGGCACCTATCATAATAGAAAAGCTAAAAAAAGGAAAAAAAATAGGATACATCAGTGATGCGGGTATGCCTTGTATCAGTGATCCTGGTGACTATTTAGTAGGGCAGCTTTTAGCTGAAGATTTAGGTTTTACGGTATTGCCTGGTGCTAGTGCTCTCACTACAGCTATAGCTGGGGCTAATATGAAACTGCCATACTCTTTCATAGGATTTCTGCCTGAAGGTAATACAGAAAAGAAAAAGCTGTTAAATGATATTAAAAGCTATAAGGGGAGTTTGATTTTCTATTCATCTAGATATGACCTGAATAAAAACTTAAATGATTTGTTTACTTTTTTAGGAAAGAGAAAAATCATGATAGCTAATGAGCTGACTAAATTACATGAAAAGAGAATATACACAGTTTTAGATAGCGACCTTGAAATAGAAAGTAGAGGTGAGTATGTTTTAGTGGTGGAAGGCGAAATAGAGCATAACGATGAGTTTTTAGAGAAAAGTATCAGAGAACACTTTCAGTATTTTCTGACGCTAGGATATGAAAACAAGGAAGCTATGAAAGAAGTGGCTAAAGCTAGAAATGTTAAAAAAAGTGATATATATAAGGAGTTGAATAATGATGGAAAAAACAGTAATAAGTAAGGTTTACGCTAGACAAATATTTGATAGTAGAGGTATGCCTACTATAGAAGTGGAAGTGACTTTATCAGATGGAAAGGTGGGGACGTTTGGCGTGCCTAGTGGTGCATCTACAGGATCTTTCGAAGCGATAGAACTAAGAGATAATGATAATACTAAAAATGGTGGAAAGAGTGTTTATACTGCAGTTAAAAATGTAAATGAAATCATTAGCGCTGCGGTAGTTGGTATGGATGCATATGATCAAGAAGGACTGGATAGTAAGTTAATATCTTTAGATGGCACTAAAAATAAAGCTAAACTAGGAGCTAATGCTATTTTAGGTGTGAGTGTGGCGGCGTGTAAAGCTGCTGCTATGAGTAAAAATTTACCTATTCATAAATATATCGCTGGCGAGAAAAAGGGAACTCTTCCTATGCCGATGATGAATGTAATAAATGGCGGAAAGCATGCTGATAACTCTATCAATATACAAGAGTTTATGATAGCGCCAATATCAGCTAAAACATTTAGAGAAGGTATGGACATGTGTACTAATGTGTTTCATAAGCTAAAAAGTATACTGAAAAAAGAGGGCTATGCTACTAGCGTAGGTGATGAGGGCGGTTTCGCACCTAACTTTAAAAATGATGAAGAGAGTTTAATCTTTTTAAACAAAGCTATAGTAGAAGCTGGATACAAATTAGGTAGCGACTTCAAAATCGCACTAGATGTGGCAGCTGGAGAAATGAAAAATGAAGCTATTAAAATAGGTGAAGAAGATAAATATTATTTCTGGAAAACTAAAGAACTATTTACTGCATCAGAGCTAAATGATTATTACAAAAGATTAAGCGAAAAATATCACATATATTCTATAGAAGATGGATTGGGTGAAGATGATTGGGAAAACTGGAAAGGTCACACGGACTATCTGAAAGATAATTTACAATTAGTTGGTGATGATTTATTCGTGACTAATATAGAAAGGCTTAGTAAAGGTATAGAGTTAGGCGTGGCTAATAGTATACTTATTAAGCTTAATCAAATAGGAACTGTGACTGAAACTGTGAAGGCTGTGAATATGGCTAAGGAAAACAATATGACTACTATCATTAGTCATAGAAGTGGTGAAACTGTAGATACATTTATTTCTGATTTAGCGGTAGGACTATCAGCAGGTCAAATGAAATCGGGAGCACCTAGCAGGGGTGAGAGAGTGGAAAAATATAATAGACTGCTTAGAATAGAAGAAGAACTAGAAAACTAAAAAAAAAACTCCTTATTAGGAGTTTTTTTAATTTACGCACAAGTTTTACTAGTTCTAGGGAAAGGTAATACATCTCTGATATTAGCCACGCCTGTGATATACATCACTAATCTTTCAAAGCCTATTCCGAATCCGCTATGTTCCACGCTGCCATATTTTCTAAGGTTCATATACCAAGAATAATCTTCAGCGTTCAGCCCGCATTCATCTATACGCTTAGCTAGTGCATCGAAGTTATCTTCTCTTTGGCTGCCGCCTATCAGTTCGCCGATGCCTGGAACTAACATATCGCATGCTCTAACAGTTTTGTTGTCAGCATTTACTTTCATATAGAAAGATTTGATTTCTTTAGGATAATCTGTGACGAAGACAGGTTTTTTATATATTTTTTCACATAAGAATTTTTCATGCTCGCTCTTCAGGTCATCACCCCAAGCTACAGGAAATTCGAATTCTGCCACATTTTTTTCTAAAATATCTATGGCTTCAGTGTATGTGATTTTAGCAAAGTCATTATTTGTGACATTAGATAGCTTTTCTACTAAACCTTTTTCTACGAATGAATCGAAGAATTTGATTTCCTCTGGACAAGTTTTAGTGACATGATTGATTACATATTTAACTAAATCTTCGCCTAGCTCCATGATGTCATTCAGGTCAGCAAATGCTACTTCAGGTTCTATCATCCAGAATTCACTGGCATGCCTTGCTGTATTACTGTTTTCACTTCTAAATGTAGGTCCGAATGTATAAACTTTAGAAAATGACAATGCAAAAGCTTCTGCTTCTAATTGGCCAGTAGGGGTAAGGTATACATTTTTTTCGAAAAAGTCTGTTTTAGGTGATGCCTTTTTCATAGCTTCGCTATCATAAATATTATGAGTAGTTAGCCTAAATAATTCTCCCGCACCTTCACAGTCACTAGCAGTGATGATAGGTGTATGAACATACATATATCCATTGTTATGGAAGAAATTATGAATAGCATACGCACACTCACTTCTAACTCTGAACACTGCATTGAATAAGTTAGTTCTAGGTCTAAGTGATGGTTCTGTTCTTAAAAAGTCTAATGTATGTCTTTTCTTTTGCATAGGGTATTCTTTAGGTGCTTCATTGATAACTTTTACCTTTCTAGCTGAAACTTCGAAAGGTTGAGCTTCATTCGGTGATTTTACTAATATTCCTGTCACCACTACGCTGCTACCTGTATTCACATTTTTGATGTCATCATAGTTTTCTAAGTTTTCACTTTCTAATACTACTTGGACGCCTTTCATACATGTGCCGTCATTTATATCATAAAATGCAAAGTTTTTATTATCACGGCTACTTCTCATCCAGCCTGCGATAGTCACTTCTTTGCCTAATAATTCTGAGTGTTTTTCATATAACTCTTTTATTTCTATTCTTTTCATATTTTCTCCTCATTTTTGATAATAGCATTATACACTTAGCCGATTTTATTGTCAAGTGAACTACTATTTTTTTATTTCTAATACTACTAGCGTTTCTATGTTTTTTGTGTTAGGAAACATATTATATCCGCAGATAGTTTTTATATCATATTTATCTTTTAGTTCTTTCAAGTTTTTGGCTAGCGATACAGGATTACATGATATATATATAATTTTTTTTATGTCATTTTTAAGTATTGATTTTATTACTTTTTCATCACATCCTTTCCTAGGTGGATCTAGAACTAATGTCTTATTGCTATTATTGAAATGTTCTATTTCGTCCTCGAATCTACCACAGATGAAGTCGATGTTTTTAATTTTGTTTTCTTTAGCTAGTTCTTTTCCGCTTACTATTGCATTTTCTACTATATCTATCGCTATCACAT